>JAGGZG010000196.1 GCA_021162125.1 Anaerolineae bacterium | reverse complement strand
TGGCCCTGATGGTGCGGATCATTGCTCAGCCCCTCCCGATCCAGGACGCGAGCCGTTTGGCGGGCCACTGCCGGTGCCGGATCAATGACCTCCACGCCAGGGCCCACCACCTGCTCAATGCTATCCCGTACGAAAGGATAGTGCGTGCAGCCCAATACCAAAGCATCAACCCCGGCGTCCAGCATCGGGGCCAGACAGCGCCGGATCAGATCCTCGGTCTGCGGATCGTCCAGTCTCCCGGCCTCGATGCGTTCTACCAGGCCGGGACACACTTGAGCGAACACGTCTACCCCTACCGCAAACCGCTCCAGCAGCCGGGCAAACAACTCGCCCTGAAAAGTGACCTGTGTGGCCAGCACTCCGATCTTCCGCGCGCGGGTGCGCTCAGCGGCGGGCTTGATCGCGGGCTCCATGCCGACGATGGGCACCTCGAAGCTGGCCCGTAGGTGATGGAGGGCAGCAGCCGAGGCGGTGTTACAGGCCACCACCACCAGCTTCGCACCTTGCTCAACCAGAAAAGCGGTGACGGCTGTGGCCAGTGCCCGCACCTCGGCCATCGGACGCAAACCGTAAGGGCAGTGGGCACTGTCGGCGAAGTACAGGACATCCTCGTGGGGCAACAAACGGGTGATCTCCCGCAACACCGACAGCCCACCGACGCCAGAGTCGAATACGCCGATGGGCTCACGCTGTTTCACCTCGGCCCGTTGCCCGCCGGCGGCTGTGCTCAGGACGCGGTTTTTCCCTCGTCGCTCCTTCCACTCTCTCGCTGCAGCCACGAATGCCTCGAACAGCCCCCGGCGGCCCTCAGCGTCGGTGGCGAGATTCTCCGGGTGCCACTGCACACCCACGGCGAACGGGTGCGCGGGCGACTCAATCCCCTCCACGATCCCATCTGGCGACCGGGCGACGACGACCATCCCCGGAGCGGTGGCTTTGACCGCCTGGTGGTGACGGCTGTTCACGGTGGTAACGGTCACGCCTAACGCCGTAGCCAGACGCGAATCGGGGACAACGTGTACCTGGTGGGCCAGGTAATCACGCGGATACTCGGCGGTGTGGTAGTCGTGCTTGAGCGTACCCGGCCGCTGAGCCGCGATGTCCTGATAGAGTGTGCCTCCCGCCGCCACGTTGAGCATCTGAATGCCCCGACAAACGCCCAGCAGCGGCACACCGTCGGCCAGGGCCAAGCGGGCCAGCTCCAACTCCGCCCGGTCGCGCTCCTCGTCCACCTCGCCCAGCTTCTCGTGAGGAGTCTCGCCGTACATCATCGGAGTGACATCCTCACCACCGGCCAGGAGAATCCCATCCAGAGAGTCGCAGAGAGCGCGCAGCGCCGGCCCGCTCAGATTCAGCGGGATCAGCAACGGAATGCCCCCAGCAGCAGCAATGGCCTCGATGTAGGCTCGCCCCTGAGCCTGAATCACGAAGCCGCTCCAGCGCGCAGACCGGTCGTTGTGGCAAGGGACTCCGATCAAAGGATAGAGCATCGCATCTCCCCCAACGTGTTGCGCTTACCGCTCACGACGAAGGGCGCAGGCCAGGAGCCTGCGCCCTTTTGTTGGATGACCACTTACCCATCTCCCAGCTTGAACAGGGCGATGCACTACAACGCGACTACCAACCCCGCTGAAAGACTCGTTATCCCCGGGATTTCAAGCGCTTCTCGCGGAGGCGAGCAGCTTTCCCGCGCCGTTCGCGCAGGTAATAGAGCTGAGCGCGTCGCACGTGGGCGTGGCGCAGCACCTCCACCTTCTCCAATCGGGGAGAATGAAGCAGGAACGTGCGCTCCACTCCGATGCCGTGCGAGGCGATGCGGCGCACGGTGAAATTAGCGTTGATGCCGCCCCCACGTATGCGCATGACCGTTCCCTGAAAGGGCTGTATACGCTCGCGATCCCCTTCGACGATACGCACATACACACGCACAGTATCCCCAGGCCGGAGGGGGGGGACAGCGGGATTGGGCTTCACCCGCTCCACAGATTTCAATAGGTCTGTCATATCATTACCACCCTTCTCGCATAAGTTCAGGGTCCCCCCGGTGGGGGGTACCACGAAGGGGGATTATAGCACGAAAAGCCTCAATTGGCAAACACTGAAGAGCATAGATTCATTATTGACAGCGGAACAGAGTTATGGTAAAATTCAAACAACAAAGAGGAGCGTCTGCCTCAGTTTAGTGGCATTATCACTGTCCAGGTGCAGTGAAAGGAGAGAAGCGTCGCTATGACTAAGTCACGCACAGAGATGATGGTTGACCGGCTAAGGGATCTGCAGACCAGCACGCCCGACATAGAGGCTTCGGCCGTGGTCAGCGTGGACGGATTAATCATGGCCTCTTCGCTCCCGGCCGACGTAGAGGAGGATCGCGTCTCAGCTATGTCGGCGGCCATGCTCTCTCTGGGAGAACGCATTGCCAGCGAACTGGGGCGCGGCATGCTCGATCAGGTGTATATCCGGGGGGATCAGGGGTACGTCATTCTGATGTCCGTTGGCGAGGAGGCCGTACTCACCGCCCTGGCCCGCACCGATGCTAAACTGGGCCTGGTCTTCCTGGACATGAGGCGCGCTGTCGAGGACCTGGTTCGCTTAGTCTAAGTTATACCCACCGGGTGTTATTTTTACCACGATTCAGCCGAGTGCGACGCACTTTGGAAAGTGCGTCGCACTTTGTTACATCCGCAGGTAAGAATCGGCGAAGATGACTTTGTTGCACAGAATCTGCACGGTTTTCCAGATGGCCACTTGCTCGGGATCATTCATGTCCACAGTCGAGGGATCAAGCTCCTCCATCGCCGCCGTGGCATCGTACAGAGCCAGGAGCAGCCGGCCCACGGGGGTGCTGTCATCCCGCTCCTCGATAATGCGAATGACCTCATTTTGAGCCTCGTCCAGCGGATCCGCGATAGCCGCATCCAATCCCACCGCCATAAGCATGACCAAGTAAGTACGGTTGATCAAACTACGTCCCTCGTGAGGCACCTGGTTCGAGATGTTCGAGAGGCCCACCACGGTGCGCGGCGCGGGATCCAGGCCCTGCTTGAGGAAACGGATGGTCTCGATGGCGTTGGGCGCGTACTCCTGGCTGCCCTTCACCGTGAGTATCAGCGGGTCAATGTACAACCGCTCCATCGGCAGGCCGGTCTCCATGATGGGCGGCAACAGCAATTCGAGGGCGATGTTCACCCGCTCCTCCGCGCTGACGGGGATGCCCGCTTTGGTCATGGTGAGGGCGATCAAGTTGGGCTGGTACTTGGCCACCAGGGGCAAGACCTCTGCCAGGCGATCTTCCATCGCCGATACGGAGTTGACGAAAGCCTCAGTACCCAACTGCTGGCACCGCTCCAAGCCCGCCTCGATGGCCGCCGCGTTGGTGGTATCCAGGGAGAGGGGCACGCCCGGGATGGCCTCGTGCATGATGTCCACCATCCAGCGCATCACCTCCGGCCCGTCCTTCTTTCGCCGGCCGATGTTCAGGTCTACCACATCCGCGCCATGGTCCACCAGTTTCCTGGCCAGGGCCTGCAAAGTCTCCTTATCGCGGTTATTAATCGCATTCTTAACCACTCTCGAGATAATTTGAATATTCTCACCGATGATGAGCATCCTTCAGACCTCCTTTTTTAGTTTCTCGCGTTCAAACTGATTCCGATTCTGTCCTGCACCCGTAACCATTCTACCTGCTCGGCATGGATTGACAAATCCAGGCCAGGGGCGACGCAAGACGCGGCTGCGCCTCCCTACTCCAGCAGCCGGGCCACCGAGGGGAAGGCAGCCAGGTCAGTATGTGGCAGGAAGAGAGCTTTGGTGAACTCGTCGTAAAAAGTGTTGTCGGCGGACAGTTCCAGATAGGTCATGCGCTCGGCGATGCGCATTACCTCGCGGCGCATGTCCGGGCAGAGCAGAGCTGTGTACGCCCCCAATGCCGAGGTGTTGCCCAGGTATTGAAAGCGATCCCAGGGCATATCCGGCAGCAGGCCAATCTGGATGGCTTTCTCGATGTCTATGTATTTACCAAAAGCTCCACCGATCAGCACCTGCTCCACCTCGGCCAGATGCAAACCTACACTGCGGGTCAGCACCGAAAAGCCGGCGTAGATGGCCGCTTTGGCCCGCAACAGGTTGGTGATGTCCGCCTGGGTGATGACAATATCCTCGCGCTGATCGTGGGTCTCCTCTTTCCAGGCGATGACGTATTCCGGGCCATGCTCGCCCACGCGGGTGCGAGGGGTATCCAGGTTGACGTTCACTTTGCCTGCCTTATCAATCACGCCCGAAAGGAACATCTCCGCCAGCAAGGAGATCATCCCCGAACCACAGATGCCGCGTGGTCGCACATTGCCGATCACGCGATAAGTGGGCTCGTAGGTCTGCGAGTTGATCCACACCTCGTCAATGGCCCCCGCCGTGGCCCGCATCCCGGAATGCACACCCGAACCCTCGAAGGCCGGCCCGGCCGAGCAGGCGCAGGAGATCAACCAGTCGAAGTTACCGAGGACGATCTCGCCGTTGGTGCCCACGTCAATGAACAGAGTGAGCTTTTCGGTCTGATACATGAGCGAGCTGAGTACCCCGGCGGTGATGTCGGCTCCCACGTAGCTACCCACGCCGGGCAAACAATCCACCGTGGCCTCGGGATTGATGTGCAGCCCCAACTCGACGGCCCTCACCGGCAGGGGATGGTTCATCGTGGGAATGTACGGCTCCAGACGGATGGGCTCCGGCCATATCCCCAGGAAAAGGTGGATCATAGTGGTATTGCCGGCCACAGTAGCTTTGTAAATCTCGGAGGGAGCGATGCCCTGGCGCTCGGCCAGAGTCTCGATCAGCCCATTCAGGGTTTGCATCACCAGCCGCTGGAGATGTTCCAACCCGCCCGGCCGCTTGGCGTACACAATGCGGGAGATGATGTCCTCACCGCACGAGATTTGCTGGTTGTACTCGGCAGCCGTATCCACCACTTTCCCGCTGAGCAGGTCCACCAGGTAGACCACGTTCGAGGTAGTGCCGATGTCTATGGCCACGGCGTAGAGGTGATCCCGCTCGCCCCCCGGTAGAAGCTCGACAAGGCGCGGCGGCCCGTTCTCGAAACGCCAGTTGTGCATCTCCAACACGGCAGTCACGTCCCACTCCGCGTCACGCAAGGTGCGGGCCAGACGGCGGACTACCGGCAGGTTGGCGACGAGTTCTCCTACATCGTGCTGACGGTTAAGCTCCCGCTTCAGGCGCTCGAAGTCGGTCGTGTTGTCGGCCAGGCTGGGCGGGGGAATCTCCAGATGGAGCTGACGCACGCTGGGATTGGACTGCCAGTCGCAGGGCGTGGGCAGGGTGATGGTCTCCGCCGGACGCCGCTCGCTGGGTAGCTTGCGGACGATCATCTCCTCCTGCGGCGGGATGAACACGGTCAGATCACTTTGCGCCAGGGTCTGGCAGGCCAGCGCGTAGCCCTGCTCCAGCTCGGTGCTGGTCAGACGGTTGACTGAGCGTCGCTTGACCTCGCCCTCCTCGATCACCACCTTGCAGCGGCCACACCTCCCCTGTCCGCCACAGGGGAGGTTCAGTTCCAGCCCCGCCTGGGCGATGGCGTCCGCGAGCACGGTGCCCGGCGCAACAGATATGCTTTTGCCCGAAGGCTTAAAGTTGATTGTAACTTTCTCGCTAATGGTAGTTTCCCTCGTAAAAAACTAGGCCAGACAGACCCGGCGTGCCAATCCGATAATCGCTCCCAGCAGCGGGTCCAGGAAGTGCGTTTTGCGGACGACCAGGTAAGCCGTCAGGGACCCCAGACCAGCGCCAGTGATCACGTCCAGGGGGTAGTGCACCCCGCAGTACACGCGGGAGATGGCCAACAGGGTGGCCAGGATGAGAAGCAGGGCTCCTGCCCGCCGGTTGTGCAGCCACACCGCCACCGCCAGGGTGAATCCCACCGTTGCCGGATTACTAGGCAGCGACGAATCTGATGGGTGATAGAACAGCAGGTTAACCTCGTGATAAGTGAACGGGCGGGGACGGAAATACACCAGGTTGCACGCTTTCAGCAGCGCGTTAGCCAGCAACAAGCTGGTGATGGCCCGCAGCACGGCCAATTGATTGCGTTCTCGCTCCACGTCCGTGAACCCACTGAACCACAGCGCTATCAGCACGAGCGTCATCAGCGTGGGCAGAAAGTATTCATTGACTAACAGTTGCGCCAGCCGGTCCAGAAACAGAGAATGTCCGGCCAGCCCGTTTATGAGCCGAAAAAGCGCGTAATCCAACGAACCCACCACCATACCTCAGCACCAGCGTGAACAGCCGGCGTCAGCCTCCAAAGTCGCCCGTGCTGTGGCAGCGCTCCGCCCTCGTCGCCAGACCTGCAGGACGGACATATCTCTCAATAGGTTCAAGCCATACTTACCTGCATCCGGTACACACCTGGAACCACCCCGGCACGTGCGGATCTCTTCGCGAATGGAGGCCCAGGCCAGCGTGAACGCCAGCGCTCCCGCCGTACCCAGCCCCATCAACAGCGTGAGTTCGGCACCGGCCGGGCCGGGACTGAGCAGGTTTGGTGTGCTTAGGAAGAACCAGGCAAACCCACCGGCGATGAGCGTGCCCCCCAGACCGTAGCCCCATCCTGGCCAGCGCGGTCGCCCGACGAGTGACAACCCTCGCAAACCGTAGCGCGTGGCCACGATCTGGAACGTGCCCAAAGAGGTGATGAAAGCCAGGATCGAGTAATGCGTTGCGAAGTACGTTTCGACAAAATAGAGCATTTGTAAAGTCCATCAGAAACCCGTTTTCTTGTCTTGGGTCCTGGCCCAAATCATCGGGTAGTCTCCCCGTAACGTGTTGGTCGCTCAGGCTCAGACCCGCCCGGACGTGGAACGTCCGGGCTACGAGATGCAAGGCCCTCCGGGCCTCTGGAGCCCCCAAAGGGGGCTTGCCCACCTCGTAGCCGGGCGGTTTAGCGCCCGGCAGGGCGGACGAGGAGCACCAACACACAAAGGGGAGACTACTTCGATGATCGGGTCAGCAGAAAACGGGTTTCTTGAGCACGTCGGTGTTAATTCTTCCACACGTTCTTCAGGTAGACCGGGATGTCCACCGCCTCGCGCGGGCCGACTTTAATCTCCCAACCGGGTAGTTCTTCCTCCAGCTCGCCGGAGATCACGGCCACAGCGCCAGGGATGACGATCTTACGGTGGCCGATTTTGTTCTCCACACCAAAAGTCTTCACCGCTTTGGCGATAATCTCGGCGTCGAAATTGCCTGCTGCCCACGCGGTGAGCACGCTCATCCCTTCGGAGTCGGTAATGAGCAGCCAGGAAGGCACACCACTGCCATCCACCTCGCCAGCCACGCTGAAGTAGGTAAGCGAGAAGTTGGTGGTGGTCAAAAGCGGCGAATCCGGGCCGGGGCCGTTGATCTCGTAGAGGCCAGGGCTGACCTGGATGGGTTTCTGCGGGTCGGTGTAGATGTTCAGGCGCAGTGTGAGCAGGATGTAGGCCGTGGCCGGGTCAAAGTGATCGAGGACGATGAGACTAGCGTATTTGGCGATGTGCTCACTAGCTAGCATCACTTCTTCGGCTTCGGAATCCGTGCCCTCGCCGGGGAATGTGATCACGGGATAGCCCAGCGGGCGGAAATTTTTCTTCAGAGCCAGGCGACGAATCTGGGTGAGCGCGGCCAGCGAATCGGCAAAGCCCCGCGTGCCGGGATCCAGGACGATGTCCTCCACGCCAGCGCCCTTTATCTGCTCCGCCAGATTCGCCAGAGCAGTCAGGTCCCCATCCGGCACCTGGGCCACGATGGGGCTCTTGTACTCTTTAGCCAGGGCCGCCATCGCTTCCCAGTTGTCCGCTGTGGCAGCATGAAGCAGTGGAGTGCTGCCATCAAGCTTCTCCAACCCGGCTTTCATAGCGGTGGGGTCATCGGCCACGAGGATGATTGGGAGTTGGGTTTTGCTCCTAACCGCTTCTACACATGTGGCAAAGACATCCGCTTTGCCGGAAGCATTTTCTACGGCAATGCCATTGAGGCGCAGATCCATGCCCACCCGCTCCACCGTGTAACCGTCCACCTGGGCTACTGTCTCTTCCACCTCGGCCAAAGGCTGGGTGTCTTTTACGCGCACGAAGAGGCCCGGCGGGTGGTAGAAAGTCTTCTCGTGGCGGAACAGCACCGTCTCGTTGCCAACCTCGACCTTGTTGTCGCCGCTGCCCACGGTGATCAAGCGGATAGGCGGGGCAGAGGCGGCAGCCAGCGCAGACTTGGCCTCTTCCGAGATGTAAGGGCAGGCCGAGAGATCCGCTTGCTTCTGCGAAAGTTTCATGGCAAAAGCCAGACAGGTGGGGAAACCACATTCCTTGCAGTTGGTTTTGGGCAATAGCTTATAGATTGCCAGGCCGGAAAGTCCCATAACAACCTCTCCTTTATTAATCGAAACTTGGCAGGATACCGAAGTTCGTCGAAGTTCACCGAACGCTCAACATCAGAAGCAAAGCACCCACGATGAAGTACACTACTGTGCCGATCTGCCGGCGGCGGATTGCTCTGCGCAACTGAGCCTGAGTCAAACCAGGGCGGGGCCGTCCCCATACCCAATTGGGCTTGTACACGCCCAGCACGCTGATACCGATAAAAAGCAGTCCGCCAGCCAAACTCAGGTAGTTCATCTCTGTCCGCCCTTGCCTCCCAATATGCCCAGGCGGCTATCAACTTTCCATCAACTTCTCAATGACCCGCTGGACGATAGGCACGTTGTCCGGATGGCGCAGTGTAATGATGTCAGCGCCGGCATTCAGGAGCGAGATGGCCGTCGTTGCCTCCCACATCACTGCGCGCTTGTACCAATCGCCCCACGTCTCGGGCACGCCCTCACCGACCTTGGATTCCTTCTGTCGCCAGGATTCTTCGCCGACGAAGCAAATCATAGGTTGTTGGGTCATGCTGTCGCCTTGCAAAGCAGCTAGACGCAACCGCTCCATCACCGAGAAGGAATATTCCAGGCCGTACCCCAAAGCGCCGGTGGTGGGATCCATCAACACGCGCTCCAGGGGCAGAGCCATGTCGCTGATCAGGATGTTAAGCTGCTTGGCCAGGTTCACGTCGATGGGCGAGCTGGCGATGACCAACTGATTATGGGCCAGCGCCGCCGCGACGATGGTGCGATAATTCTTATCCTCACACAGCCCCAGGGCAATGCGCTCCCCGCTGGCGGCTTCGGCAACGGCCACCAGGAGCTCATTATCCCGCTCTGCCTGGCCTGGCCCGCGCACGATGAGCGGCAGCCCGGTCGCTTCCAGCACTGCCTTGGCGACGGCGACGGCCTGCGCGGCTGTGGTCTCCGCGCCGGAGCTATCCGTTCCACGAAGCTTGAGCATAATCAGGTCTGCGCCAATTTCCTCGGCCTTTTTCGCCCACGCCGCCGGGTCCTTCGTGACATCTCCCCAGGCTTCCAGAAGAAGAGGGGACCAGTCGTCAGGATGGCTATCCTGGATCTCGACGGCAACGACGGGTGGGTGGGGGTATTTACCCTCGAAGTGCAAAAAAGGCAGCGACGTCTCTCCGCCGACGGTGACAGTTTTGGTGCGGGTTCCACCCTCATCTGCGGTAGCTCCTAACGTCACCTCCCGCACAGAGCCCGCCCATTTTTCTGTGGGAATTTCAACTGTGACAGGCATTAGCTATCTCCTTCTTCACTTATTGATTTAACACTGTGGTTATCAGCTATCTCACTGCAAGCATTACCCGGTAAAAGCCCGCTGGCTGCAACCGCGTCTGCCCCCCACCCCAGCCCTTCACAAGTGTAGGTTTTTGTCCGGGCGAGTAGGCACTTGTGAACACCCCAGCTTCCCCCCTGCGCGCGAAGCGCGCGGGGGGGACTGAGGGGGGGGAGGGAGCGTGCCGGCTGAGCGCTCACGACGAAGCCTACGCGGCCGGTTTGAGCATCCCCATAGGGGGACGCTGGCCGGAGGCCCCGGAGGCACGCCCCCTGTCGCAACCCTGCTGTTATGCCCTGGCCATCTCTCTGACGATGTCGCTCAAGGAGAGGACACCTACCGGCCGTTGTGTGGCCGGCCTTGGATGGACGATGACCAGGCGATCAACCTTGTTGTCGAGCATGAGTTGGGCTGCCGCGGCCACCGGGATGTCTGGAATAACGGTAGTCACGTGGGGAGTCATCACATCCTCCACCGTCATGCCCGCATAATCCTGATTATACACTCGCACCAGGTCTGTGCGAGAGACCAGACCACATATCTCACCGTCCTCATCCAAGACGACGAGGGCGTTGATTTGATTGTCGGTCATCCGCCGCGCAGCCTCGACCAGAGGGGTATCTGGCGTACAGGTGATCACGGAGCGGCTCATCACGTCGCGCACAAATTTGGACATCGCCCTGCCACCTTTCCCTTACTGCGTCGCCGCCCAATAAGGCTGCGCCCCCAGGCAGCTAACCCATGTACCACACCCAGCGGGCCCCGCGCATCTGCTTCACGACATCGGTGGTAGAGAGTACGCCCACCGGTCGTTTGCCACTGGGTGTCATCTCCGTGACCAGCAGGCGGTGGATGTCGCGCTCGATCATTATCTTCACCGCCTCGGATACAGGGACCGTAGGCGCAACGTCAATGACCTGGGGCGTCATAATATCCTGTGCCTTCCGGTCATGGAGGTCGGTGCCGTAGCATTTGATCAGGTCGAAGTGCGAAATGATACCTCGCACCTCACCCTGGCTATCCACCACGATGATAGCGTGCACGTCGGTATCGGCCACGATGCGCACTACCTCCTGAAGGGGGGTATCGGGCTTGCAGGCAATCACACCTTTGTGCATGATGTCGCCCACCGTTGTCTCAGCCATAATCGGTCTCCTTGACTCAACCAGCATCCGCCCACATTACTGCCCCGGAGGGCGGGTTCTGGGCCAGCGCGCTCGTCACCGCGCACCCCATAGCCGTACCGCAGTACCGTGCTAGGCCGGATGGAGCACCAGCATTGATCCCCCATCCGGCCTCGTCGTGTAAATTAGAATATGGGCGGCATAGTCAGGGCCGGGTGTCCCTTTTCCTCCAGGAAAGGCAGCAGTTCTTCTACCGTAGTCGCTACTCGCTCGTCGGCGATTTTATCCAGCAGGTCGGGGTCGCCTTCCCGCTCGCAGACGGCCTTGAGTTCCTCGGCGAGACTCTCTTTGAGGAAGCTGGACATCCACACCACGCGCTTGAACCCACCATCGGCGGAGATGAATTTCTTACTCGTCAGATAGTACTTGCCGATGCCCATCACCCCAGGCGTCTGGATGCCGCCGCCGCACATGCCGGCCAGGGTGGAAAAAGTCATCCCGGTGGGAGTCATACTCGGGTCCTCGCGGGAGACGACCATGACTCCGTTGGCCTCGGGGATGAGCATCATGATGCACTCGAAACAGCCGCAAGCCGTCATCGGGTTCTCCATGATGGAGTACATAGCCACCTGTTCCACCGTGCCGTGGGAGGCTGACTTAGCGTATTCGTTGACCCCTGTGAAGTACCCCTTGACCGGGTCGAGACAGGTGCCCTTCTTGATGGGCTGGTTTGGTCCAGTAGGGTTAATCTGATAGGACGCCTTGCAATCCAGCCAGTTGTAAGCGCCGCAAAGTCCCAGTCGCTCCGGGCTGACCACGCAGACGTGGTTGGGTGCGAAGCTCTGGCAGAGGGTACAGCTATAAAAGGTATCCACGCTTTCGTCGGTCATCTCGGCCAGGCGCTTGTTGCGGAAGTCGTAAGCCGCGCGCGCCTTCTCCAACCACTGAGCGTACAGCTCGGGTTCGGTGATGATGGTGATCTGCACCTTGTCCACAATGGCTCCGAAGTCGGCGTGAAAACGGGCATGGAGAATTTTACCGAAGTGTTCCAGGGTGAACCCTTTCTCGGCGGCGGTCTTACTGATGCGGATCCAGGCGATGTCGCGCTGGCCGATGTGCTGGATGCCCGATGCGCCGTTGATGAAGTAGTGAATCTGGCGCTCCAGCACGGGCTCGAAGTCCTCCTGCATCTTCCGCCCGGCCACCTCGACTACGATCCCCATGTCCATGTAGCCCCCCACTTCGACGTCATCGAAGCTAGGGCCAATGACCTCGATCTTGCCGTCCTCCACTTCGTCCAGGGGGCTCATCTTCAGGTACTCGAAGGCGCGAGACTTTTTACCGCCGAACTCGACGCGCATGTCGGCCCGCCGCACCCGCTCACCCTCGAAAGCACTGCCGTAGGGCACGGGGATAGGCACCTCGGTGATCTTGACCTTGACCCCACGCACCTCGATGCAGCGCTGTACCAGACGCCTGGCTTTTTCGGCATCGTCTTTACCCTCGATGTCGTCGAAAGGCATGGAGACGACGTGCTCGTACTGTGTCACGCCGGTGGGCAGAATCTGGGGGATGACGGTGTCGGCGATGACCGGGAAACCATAGTTAAGAACGCCAGCAGCGGTTGCATACTTCAAGTCGTCCACCTCGCCCAGAGCCAGGGCGAAAGCAAAGACGCGGAACTTGTTGTAGAGGAGCATACCTCGTGCCTGACCACCTTTCATACCCCCAAAGGTCAGGGCAGAACGGGTGGCAAAGCCGGCGGCGTAGATGGCGGAGATAGTATCGGTGCCGAAGGGCACGATGTAAGTATCGTAGCCCATCTCCACCCCCTCCTCCATCAACTGGTGGATGATGCTCCGTCCATTGACGTTGCCGGAGAGGAAGATAAGAATGTTACGCTGCTGAAGTTCACGGATGATCTGCACCGCCGCCTCGTTGGAGCGGGCTGCGCCGATGATGGCCGCGAAACCGGGCATACGGCCATCCACGAGCTGGATACCCCAGGAGCGCAACTGGATGTCGTCTATGGGGCCGTTGGCGTACCCACCAGTCTCACCTTCTTCTCCCGCGTCCGGGCTGGTGAAGCTGGTACCGGTGAGCTGCAGGCCGGGAATGCGCTCCGGCTGCTCACCACGGGCGAAGCGGATTCCCTCGATGGCCTCTTCAGCGAAAAGGGTGGCCACGCCGCAGTCCAGAGTCTCGCCCAGGTAGGGCAGCCACATGCGTTCATCGGGCTCGGGGTGCAGGAGCGATCTGGAGATCTCCAGGACGGGAACCAGGTCACCCAGCTTCGCTACCTCGATGCCGGTAAAACCGTAGATGACGGGCAGATAGTAAGCGGTGTTGGGGAATTGTATGGGGGTATCAGGCCCCAGTTCCGCGATGGTTTTTTGCAACAGACTTTCTGCCTCTGTAACAATCCGGTTAGCGCCACGAATGGCAGCGGAGGCGATGTATCGAGACATTTATTTTTCCTCCTTCAAGAGAAAGTTCCTGTCAAGCTATCTTCGGCTTTGATCTCGTTTCGGCCATCAATGTCAATTTTTGCTCTCGCTGGATTGTCAAGTCCAGTGGTTGTGGCTTGGACTGGGCAATCCAAGCCGCGCAGAATGGCTCAAACAGAAGATCAACGCTCTGTCTTCCTTCGCGATCCTGTAAAGACACTCCGGCAAAGGCCTTACAAGGTAGATGCCGGTGACGCCATTACTTTGCCGAATCGGGGATCTTTGCACTGTACAAGCTGACCGGCAGGCCGGCTTCCATGGCTTCTATGAATTGGCGCATGAGCCGGTCGCCGCTCTGGCCAAAGCGAGTGGGGTCGTACTCCACCAGTCCCAGAGCGGCCCGCTTCTTGTCAATGTGCTCCAGCGCCTTCTGGACGGCCTCCTCGGGATCGGAGATGAACTCCAGTTTGCCCCCGATCCGCTCTTCCCAGCCCTCGCTGATGAAGCGATTCACGATGGGACTGTTAGCCACCGGCGACTCGCTGCCCATGATGGTGTACAGGCCGGAGCCAACGAAGTAAGAGGCGATGGAGATGGCTTTCTCACTCATCCACTCCGGAGCAAATCCCACCGCCGGAAGGTCAGCGATGTCCTCACCCAGCCCACCCTCGGTGGCCATCTGGCTCAGAGTGGTGAGGATGCGAGCGTTATCCACGCAAGAGCCCACGTGCAGCACCGGTGGGATGCCCACCGTCTCGCATATCTCCCTCAAGCCCGGTCCGGCAAGCTCCGCTGCCTCAGGGGAGAGGAGGCCGTACTTGGCCGCGGCGATGGCCCCGCAGCCAGTCATCACCACCAGTACGTCGTTCTCGATCAGCTTGCGAGTGATATACTCGTGGGAGTAGTCGTGTCGGGTGCGGGC
>JAGGZG010000003.1 GCA_021162125.1 Anaerolineae bacterium | reverse complement strand
TGCCCGCCTGTTCGAGGAGACGCGCCGCCGGGTGCGTGAACTGCGATTACTCCATGACGTGGGTATGGCCGCTGCGACCGGAGTGCGGCTGGAGGAGACCTTGCAGGCCGCGGTGGAAGCCCTGGCTATCGAGTTGCAAGGCACTCACGTGGCACTTATGCTGCTGGAGCCAGGGAGTGGCTTGTTGCACATGGAGGCCAGCGTCGGCTATCCGCCTGATGTGGTCAAAGACCTGCGCCTGCGATTGGGCGAGGGCATCACCGGCTGGGTGGCACAGCACGGTGAGCCTGCTCTGGTGCCCGATGTGCGCCTGGATTCCCGCTACTACGAAGGGGCCTCTGACACCCGCTCCGAACTGTGTGTTCCTCTGGTCTCCGGCTCGCAGATCATCGGCGTCCTCAACGTCGAAAGTCCGCAGCTCAACGCCTTCACGAATGACGACCAGCGGCTGCTGAGCACGTTGGCCGGCAACCTCGCCATGCTCATCGAGCGTGCCCGCCTGTTCGAGGAGGTGGAGGCCGCCAGGATCGAGTTGCAGCAGCGAGCGGAGGCACTGGAAGAGGCGAACGTCCGCTTGCAGGAACTCGACCGCCTCAAGAGTGAGTTCCTGGCCAACATGAGCCACGAGATCCGCACCCCGTTGAATGCGGTGATCGGCATGACCGGTCTGCTGCTGGATACCGAACTGACCGCCGAACAGCGAGATTGTGCTGAAACCATTCGCGGCAGTGGGGATGCCCTGCTGACTGTCGTCAACGACATCCTCGACTTCTCCAAGATCGAGGCTGGCAGGCTAGAACTGGAGCAACAGCCTTTTGATTTGCGCGACTGCATCGAGGAGTCCCTCGATTTGTTAGCTCCTAAGGCGGCGGAGAAAGACATCGATCTGGCCTACATCATCGCTGACCAGACACCCAGCACCATCGTCGGCGATGTTGCTCGCCTGCGCCAGATTCTGGTCAACCTGCTCGGCAACGCCGTCAAGTTCACTGAGCAGGGCGAGGTAGTGGTCTCGGTGACGAGCCGCTCTTTGCCCCCGCTCGCGGGGGGGAGTGAGGGAAGGTACGAACTGCACTTCGCCGTCCGGGACACGGGGATCGGTATCCCCCAGGATCGCATGGACCGGCTGTTCTGCTCCTTCAGTCAGGTGGATGCCTCGACGACGCGCAAGTACGGGGGCACGGGTCTGGGGCTGGCCATCAGCAAGCGCTTGAGCGAGATGATGGGGGGTACTATGTGGGTGGAGAGCGAGGTAGGCCAGGGCTCTACTTTCCACTTCACCATCGTGGCCGAAGCAGCTCCCAGCCAGCCCCGTCTTTACCTGCGTGGCACCCAGCCCCAGTTGACGGGCAAGCGGGTGCTGATCGTGGATGATAACGAAACGAACCAGCGGATTCTCACCAAGCAGACTGAGTCATGGGAGATGCTGCCTCAGGCTGCCGGCTCCGGCCCTGAGGCGTTGGAATGGATCCGCCAGGGCGATCCTTTCGACGTAGCCATCCTGGACATGCACATGCCGGAGATGGATGGTCTAGCCGTGGCGGCAGAGATTCGCAAACATCGCGATGCTCAGGAGTTGCCCCTGGTGATGTTGACCTCTCTGGGGCGGTGCGTAGAGGCCGCCCAGGGTATGGAGTTCGCGGCCTATCTGACCAAGCCCATCAAGCCATCGCAATTGTATGATGTCCTGGTTGGCATCTTCGCCGAACGGCCCATCCATGTCGGGGAGACTGCTCCGCAGCCGCAGATTGATCATGAGATGGGCCGCCGGCACCCCTTGCGCATCTTGCTGGCCGAGGACAACGTGGTGAATCAGAAGGTGGCCCTGCGCATGTTGGAGCGCATGGGTTATCGGGCGGACGTGGCAGCCAACGGGTTGGAGGTGCTGGAGGCATTGGAGCGGCAAAGGTACGACGTGGTGCTGATGGACGTACAGATGCCGGAGATAGATGGCATGGAGGCCACGCGACGGATTCATGAGCGGTGGCCAGCAGGGCAGCGGCCGAGGATCATCGCTATGACGGCGCATGCATTATCAGGGGATCAGGAACGATGCCTGGAGGCAGGAATGGACGATTATATCAGCAAGCCGGTACGGATGGAGGAACTGATGGGAGCACTGGAGCGGTGTCAGCCCCTCAGTGGTCGTGCGGATGGCTCAGCGAAGGTTCTCAAGACCGCTATTCAGACTACCGCAGCCGGCTCATCCGCTGCGGCGATTGACCCCGCTGTGTTGGAGGGGTTCCGGGGCATGATGGGCGAGTCTGCATCGGAGTTGATCACCCTCTTTTTGGAGGATACGCTCGAATTGCTGGCAAAGATGTGGGAGTCAGTGGCTGAAGGGGATGCGGAGACGCTACAGCGGGCGGCGCACACCCTGAAGGGGAATAGCGCCACCCTGGGAGCTATGAGGCTATCTGGCCTATGCAAGGAGCTGGAGTTCATGGGCCGAGAAGGGAAGCTGGAGGGAGTGGTGGAGAAGGTGGCGCAGATCGAGGCCGAGTATGAAAAGGTCAAAGCTGTCCTTGAATCTGTAGATAGCTTGGAACAGAACACGCACCACGGCCCGCTTGCCACAATGCCAGAGATATGATAAGATGTGTGTCCGTAGCCTGTAAGCGGGGGTAGACTATGGGCATGAAACTGAATCGAAACAGTATACGATGGACGGTGACCCTGGTGATCATTCTGCTGGTGGCCTTTGCCCTGCGGGTGATCCAATTGGACCGCCGTCCTTTGTGGTGGGATGAGGGCAATAGTGTGTACTTTGCCCATCAAGGCTTGTCCGCCCTGGTCAACGAGACGCGCACCACCAACGACACCGATCCGCCGGTCTACCGTCTCGCGCTGGGCGGGTGGGGTATTCTGGCCGGCAGTTCACCGTTCGCTGTGCGCTTTTTCTCGGCGTTGTTGGGGGTAGTGGCTGTTGCTCTCACCTGGGTGGTGGGGTGCTGGCTGACGAGCAGGAGAACCGCTTTGCTGGCCGCGTTTCTCGTTGCTCTGTCGCCGATGCAGGTGTACTACTCCCGTGAGGCTAAGGGCTATGTGTGGGCCACGGTCTGGGGGTTACTGTCCGTCTACGCCTGGGGGCAGGGGCTAGGATATTTCAGTGCCAGGTCACCTTCGCGTAGCGAATCCCTTTGCTGGTGGGCGGTTTACGTGCTGAGCACAGCGGCGGCAGTGGGAACGCACTATTACCTGGGACTGCTCGTCCTGTGGCAGGGCTTTTGGGTGACGGGTGGTGCGGGCTTTTCCCTGATTCGCGGTAGCCCGGCGCGTCGCCAGGCTCTCGTGCGCCTGGGGCAGTGGATCCTGGCAACGGTGTTAGTGGCCCTGCTCCTGGCACCGTGGGCCTGGGCCGTGTTCGGTACCACGGTTCGCGGGGTGAGGGGGTTGTCGCGAGGGAATGCTCTTCTCCCGTGGACCTATCTAAGCCAGGTGGGTGGTGAATTCGGCGCGGGGCCGGACGGAGAAGGGCTTACCGCTTTGATAGCAAGCTGTGGGCTGACAGTCCTGGCCGTGGTTGGTGTTCTGACCGGTAGCCGGCGGGCATTTTTGCTCACCTGGGTCGCCGTGCCGCTGGCAGCGGCGTATCTGGTACAAGCGATTTACCCCTTTTTCTTCCCCCGCTTCCTGTTGTATCTGGGGCCGGCCTGTTATCTGCTGGTCAGCGGGGGGATTGGGGCCTTGAGGCGACGATTGTCGGCGGCTACGGCGGTGGCCCTCGTTGTCGTGGTGATCGGTCTGTGGGTGCCCGGCCTGGCGCGCGTTTACGCCGGGCCGGTGGACGAGGCCGAGGATCCACGGCCGGCTATCGCCCGCATCCGTTCCCTGGCCCAGCCGGACGACGCTTTGGTGTACGTGTACGTCTGGCAGGTGGGCTATGTGCTCAGCTATTACCCGCAAAATGAGCTGAGTTTCTACCGTGCTTATTTCACCCCTCAGACCGCAGGGCCGGAGCTGGAGCTCATCTTCGCCGATCATCCGCGCCTGTGGCTGTTCAGTTACCGCATCGCCGCTGAGGACGCGCACAATCTCTCCGCTTCCTGGCTGGAGGCCGAGGCATACAAGGTGGAGAGCAACTGGTACGGGCGTCACCACCTGGCTTTGTACCTGGCCCCGCACTTCCAGACGCCGGGCGTGGGGCTGGACGAGGGGATAGCCTCTTTCGATGGACGGATTGAACTGCGCTACCCACTGATCAGCGCGCGGCTTAGCCCCGGCGGCGTAATGGCTCTGCCGTTGCACTGGCGGGCATTGGCCGCACTCGACGAGGATTATCTCGTCTTCGTCCACCTGGGCCTGCCAGGTGCTCCGCCGCTGGTCCAGAGCGATGGCCCGCCACGGAACGGGCTGAATCCCACCAGCGCCTGGGCCGTCGGCCAGGATGTGCTCGACCGGCGGGTGCTATCGTTGCCGGATACCCTCCCACCGGGCCGTTACCCGATCACGGCGGGACTCTACCGCTTGTCGGATGGAAGCCGTCTGCCGGCCAGCGGGGCGAACGTTCAGGAGAATGCCGTGCTTCTCGGCTATGTGCGGGTGGAGCCTCGATAGCCCATGAACGCAAACCTTGCACCAATCTCACGGATACACAAAGCAGCCCTGGTAGTTATAGCCCTCATCCTAGCGCTGCTTTTCTTGTACACTATGCTCTCCTATACCGAAGGCGAGCTGGCGATGCCCCTGGATGACACGTTCATTCACTTCCAGTATGCCCGCCAGTTAGCCCGAGGGCGGTTCTTGCGCTACAACAGCGAGGATCCGCCCAGCACTGGCGCGACGAGTTTGCTCTACCCATTTGTACTCGCCGCTGGATACCTCCTGGGATTTAGCGATTACAGGCTCATCGTTTTTGCTTTTGGGCTCAATGCGCTGCTGCTTGCTGTGTCGGCTGTCCTGGTTTACCGCATTACATTTCTGATAGCAAGCAGCACTCAGGAACAAAGTGCTAAGCACGAGCCGTCTCTGTTACCATCGGTTCCATCGGTGCCCCGATGCTCAAGCATCGGGCTGAAAGGGCAAAGCCCGCTGAAGCGGGCTCAGGGCGCTTCAGCGCCCTTCGTCCTCTCAGCCTGGGCGTTCACGTCCAGGCTACTCCGCGATAGCCCCACGAATCCGCGAAGAGTCTCTCCCTCTACAGTCGCTTTACTGGCTGGACTCTTTTTCCTGCTGAACGGGCCACTCCTGTGGAGTTTCTTCAGCGGGATGGAGACTGGCCTGTTCACCACTCTAATTCTGACCACCCTGGATAGCTTCATTCGCCGCCGGCTCCGTCGCCTGACTCTCTATGCCTCGTTGATGGCCATGACCCGTCCAGAGGGGCTGGTGTTGGCTGGCTTGCTGGCCCTGGTATTCTGGCTTCAGGAGCGCAGGCGAGTCAAACATACCCTGCCCGTGGTCATCGTGATCGTTGTACCTCTCCTGGCAGGTCTGATCCAGCCTCTCCTGAACTATGTTCTGACCGGCAGCCTATCTGCCAATGGGCTGAAGGCTAAATCGTGGTTCTACTCTGTGCCCTTGTACCCCACTTACGTGCTCAACTCGATTCTGGTCTACTACCGCGAGATAATGGTTGGCGTGTTTGGCGGCATTGGAGACGAGTGGCGTTACTACTTCCCACCTCTTTTCTTCCTGTTTTTCCTGGGCGGGTTGCTGCTGGGAGCTTTCAAAGAATGGCGTCGTCGGATGGTCGGACCGGCCATTCTGGTAGTGCTCTGGTTCTTTATCGGCATCGCCACCACTGCTACTCTCTCCAATGCGCTGTGGCATTACGCCCGTTACCAGATGCCCTTTTTCCCCCTGGTCATCGTCTATGGGAGCTGGGGGCTATCGGCTGCGGTGTGGCGGCTGATGACAAAGCTCACTCCACTACGCGGCCGCGTTTGGCGGCGGGAGTGGTTACTGGTAATCGTTGTTTGCCCCTTTATCGTCTACGCCCTTTTGACAATCCGCGTTTTTGCCGGGCGCTACGGAGTGGCCTGTCACACGATCAGCAGACAGCAGATGGCAATGGCCAAGTGGATTGATGAGCATCTGCCCCCCCAGGCCCGCGTCGCTGTTCACGATGTGGGTTCGTTGAAGTACTTTGGCCACAGGTACATTTACGATTTAGTGGGATTGGTCACCAACGGTGCGGCGGAGGCGGGGCGTAACGGGCCAGGCAGCGTCTTCGAGGCTATGGAATCGCATCAAATCTACCTGGCCGGGCGGCTTGTCCCGGCCCGTCCTGACTATGTCGCTATCTATACGGCGGCCTTCCCACCGGCTATCTACTTCGCCGATACCGACGTCTTTGCCCAGGAGCTCTACCGCGTGGACGTGCCCGATTATTCCAGAGTGACCAGCGCCTTCTCAGAACAGGCGGTCTACAGAATTGACTGGCGTCTGGGTGGCAGTGGTGACAAGATGGTCCAGGCCAACATCCTGAGCCAAGTACGAGGAATGCATCTGGTGGATACGCTGGACGTGGCAGACCTGCGGAGCGAACGGGCGCACCGCTACCGGTGGTGGCAAACTGGCCGGCCCGCCGGGTTCCCCACCGAGGTCAGGCAGTTCTCTTATCGCACTGACCCGACTCGCGTTGTATTGGACGGAGGACGAATGATGAGCGGCGGGGAGGAAATGGAGGTGCGTTCAGAAGCCGGGGCTGATATGGTGATTGTTATGCGCACCCACGCGATGAACGATGTCCGCCTGCGCGTCTTCGTCGACGACGTGTATCTCGGCCTGTGGGCGTACCCGGCTGTGCCGGGGGAGTGGCTGGAAGCGGCGTACCTGGTGCCAGGCAGGCATATTACTTCCCCACGAACAAAGTTACGCTTTGAGGCTGTCACCGACGCTCCGCACTTCCGCTGGCACGCGCCTTTTTATTACTGGTTCTGGCAGGGCGAATTTCGTCCAGAAACATTCACTCCTGCCCATCTTCTTTCCGCTGAATTGGGTGGCAAAGTCAGGCTACTGGGCTACGACATAGATAAAACCACGGTCAATCCTGGGCAGACGGTCAATCTGACTTTGTACTGGCAGGCTATCACCCCTACCGAGGAGTCTTACACTGTCTTTACCCACCTGCTGGATGGCAATAACAAGGTCTGGGGGCAGAAAGACAATCCTCCCTATTTTGGCACCTACCCTGTCTGGGTTTGGCGGGCGGGAGAGATTGTTAAAGACCCTTATGCCATACCAGTCTCCGAGGACGCACCACCGGGTGAGTACATAATCGAAATCGGGATGTACGAACCTCTCACGGGCGAAAGATTGACTATCCGCAGAGAGAGGTATCCGCCAGTAGACCACCTCGTCTTGGGATCCATTTCCGTGGTGGAGGAATGAGCACTGGCGGGGAGTTACTCGCGCGCCACGATTACCTGTCCCACGTTGACGCTATCCTGACCCGCTTTCTCCTGAGGGGCGCTTACGATGAGGCGGTGTCCCTGATAATCGTAAAACCCTATCTCGAGGCGATAAGTGCCGGGCGACGTTTCCCCAGGGATGAGGCAACCTCGTTTATCGCGGATTTCATCTCCTACCCGCCAGGTGGACGTAGGTGCTGCCCCGAGCTGTGGTTCACCATCAACACAGCTGATCACCTTTCCGTCGAGGGCAACGAGGTGCACGAAGAACACATAGTTCTCCGTCAACTCGTCCAGACATTTGAAGTTGAACTCCAGACGCAGGACATCTCCTGGCTCTACTGCTTCTGCCTCCTGAACGAGCTCATTGAGCTCGATGGTATTCTCCCAGCAGATGGACACTCGCTCCTTGATCATTGGCGGACCGGGATAGACGTAGCCAAATATCTCGTAACCGCTGCCAGCCCAGTCATTCGAGTAGCGATAGAGATGCCGGTTCAGAAACCACCCTAATTCATTGCCCGAATCCTCGGGCAGCAGGTGCACCCGATCCACGATGAGCCATAGTCTCTCGGTCGGCAAAGGTGGAGAGAGGACTGCTTCAAAGCCCTGGTGCTGTTGCGAGGAGTACCAGTAGTGTACGAAAGACCCCTTGAAAAAGTTCATGATCAGCCGATAATGAGGCTCGTTGGAGTAACTGACCAACACTCGTGGGCGAGGGTCACTGTTACCCGTCCGTTGTGCAATCTCCCGCAGTTCGGTAGTTTCTACGCCCCTATGACCTGGTGTGGTTGCCATCCCCTGGTTGAGCAAAGTAGCTACACTAAGGCTCACCAGAAGGACAGAGAACAGTGCCATTCCCCATGCCTGGACATCTGGAGCGCGCTTGCGGAGGGCATAAGCAAGGAAAGCGAAAGACGCCGCGATGGAGACAGCCAAGACGATCAGCAAAGCACCGTTGATCACCATTTGTCCAGAGGGGAGCGAATGCCACCACAGCACGTCAAAATGACGGGGGTGCCAGGTGCGAAGTTGTCCCGCTACGGGTGAAATGGGTAAACCGCTTGGCCACAGCCATACAGTGTTCTCTGGATCAGGATACGGGTTTGGAGTGATACTCAAACAATAGGTCAGATAATTGACTGTCGAGGCCGTCAACTGAATTGTCAGACTGATGCCTGTAATGACAATCGTCAGTACCCGCCAATGCCAGCCGTGCTTGCTGACTACCTCGGCGGTTGGCAGGATGAGCAGCGGTACCACCGGAACGAGAAAACGAGGTCCCCAGCACGTCCCACCCCACCAGACAGAGTACTGGCCGTAACTCAGCAGGTAGACAGTCAACACTCCTCCAATCACTAGAAACTCGGCCCGCGCTTGCCGCCAGAAAGCTGGCAGGCCAAAGAGACTTAAAAACAAAACTGGTGAGAAGAGAAGGAGGCCCTTACCCGGGCTGAGGAGCAGCCCATACATTCGGGTTGCTATTACACGCGGTGGGACTTGGAGGAACGCATGGAAGAATTCCAGAAGTGCACTTGGAAAGGGACTACCACGGCGAAAGTAAAGCATCGAGAAACAAAGCGCGAGTCCTCCGCTTAGGAGAATACCTGCCAGGACAAGTCTGGTACGCCATCTGACTGAGCGCAGCGAGTAGAACATCGCTGCGGCGTAGATGGGCAGAACGATTACGCTTGTCAGTTTGGCTGCTACAGAGAGAATTAGAGCGAAGGAGCATGGCAGGGCGAAGCCTGGATGGGACGATTTTCTCCAAAGCAGAAAGCAAAGGAAGGCCACGACATAAAGAAAAGCCAGCAATGGCTCGCGGAAAAAGGTACGGGTGTAGGGCCAACTAATTGATCCCAGACCGAACATCAGGGCTACTGTCACCCCACAGACCGGGGAGTAGCCGAGGTGTCGGACGATCAGATATAGCCCGGCTCCGGTAGCAGCAGTGACGAGGATAGGGAACAACATCACGGCCTGGACATTGCCCACGTTGGGAAAGTGAAGGGCCAGCCAGTAGAGAGGAACAGCCAATATGGACTGCAAGGGCTCGATGCGGCCAATGGTTACGTGGGAATAGGGCAGAAAGAGCATCTGGGGTGTTTCCAGAGAATGGGTCTGTACCAGGCTCTCGGTCATGCTGAAGAGCACCCACTCGTCGCCCCCCGAAGCATATAGTAGACCGTTATAGGTGAGCAGATATACACTGCAAAGAACGAGGAATACGGCCAGAGGAATGAGAGGATGGGACGGGGCCAAGCAGGCTTGGCTGGTTTCTTGGTTCTTGCTACATATCTTCACATCCGCTTCCCCCATCTTTGTCTGTTGGCGCGATTATAACACGTACTCTGGAGAAGGGCAAGTACATCTTTTCGAGGTGCCGGGCATTTCTTAAGTGCCCCTGTTCCCCCGATTTGACACCAGCTCCCCAATCTGGTACACTTACGTCCTGTATCCCATATCCTACACCGTGTGAAGGGAGGAACGTTTCCTTGCGATCCACACTCAGATGGTTGATTCTGCTGGTGGCGTGCGCGTGCCTGTCTCTCAGCCTGAGCGCTTGCTTCTCTCGCGCTCTTCTCTATGACGTGGACGTCTACCCGGCTACCATCTCGCCTGATGCCGACGGTCACAACGATGTGACCCTGATCCGGTATAAGCTTCGCCGCAACGCCGACGTGTCCATCTATCTGGTGGATGCCAGTGGGGAGAAGCACTACTTCCGCCGGAATCGTCCTCGCTCACGGTCAACCGGCGCTGGGTATAGCGTGTACTTCGGCGGGGTGATTGACCGCTCGCAGGGTGATCTGATCCGCGCGCGGATGTTGCCCAGCGGCGAGTATACCCTGGTCATCGAGGCCGCCGACGAGCAGGGACGCACCGAGACGGTGAGTAAGTCGCTGACTTTGGTGAACGCAGACACTACCTACCCGCAACTTTTGGGTTTCGGCGTGGATCATCACGAGTTCACGCCTAACCGTGACGGCGTGCATGACCGGGTGAAGATCAACTACGACCTGACCAAAGAGGCTACCGTGCTGGTCTATCTCATCGGGGAGGACGGCATCAAGTATCCCATCACCGAGGACGAGGGGCCACACAGCATCGTCAAGCCGGGGGAAGTGGGCACCCATCGCTACGACTACGAGGGTGGGGTAGATCGCGGCGCGAAGCCACCGCCTGACGGCACTTACACCCTGGTCGCTCTGGCCGAGGATAAGGTGGGCAACAAGGAGATGGTCACTGACACTCTGACTATCAAGGACGGCGGCGTGCCCCGCGCGCGGATCGTTGGCCTGGAATGGGAGGTGTCGGACACGATAATCCCGCTGGGGGGCACTCTGTGGTTCACTGCCACCGTCGAGAACTACGGCGATACCCCGATCCGCACCACCGGTCCTGCGCCGGGCACGGTGTACACCAGCGACCAGAACTTCAGCAGCCTGGGGTGGTATCAATCCTCCGGTGCGTGGCGCTTTGGGATTGACTGGGCCAGTAACCCGGCGTATCCTTATCCTTTCCGCTGGGCACTGGGCCGTCCCGAAGAACTGCGTGCCGAAGTGGTGGACGGTAACACCTTTTACTACCTGGATCCCGGGCAGCGGGTGCAAATTACTGGCGGGATCACCATTCTGGATCCCCTGTGGCGCAACCCGGATGAGTTCTACGCCGGTCTGATTCACGAGGACGTGTGGGTGGTCAACGACCACGTAGACCCCCACTGGATCACCGTGGACGTTCCGCCCGCAGGGCCCTGGAATCAGAAATAATCGCGGCAATCAAGAAACCCGTGTTCTCCCAGAATCCCGTTTTCTGCAAGAAAACGGGATTCTGCTGTTAGCGGGCGGTCTCCTCGCGGGCACGTGCTTCGTGCGCCGGACGCTGCGGCGGCGCGCCCCAGTCCACCGTGGTGCTCCGGCGGTCAATGCGCCGTGCGAAGATCAGATACCCGGTGTGGGCGACCATACGGTCCATGGGGCGCAGGCGGGCGGCGATGGCTTTGTACGGGCGTAGCAGTAACTCCTCGACCTCGATAGCCGAGAAGCCGGCGTCGGGCAGGGCCTGGATGAGCTGCACCACTTGATTGGTGGTGGGCACGATACTGCCGAAAAATCCGCTTCCCTTGAGAGCTGCTGCTGCTTGGCTCAGGTAATTCCACGGACGGCGCACGTCCAGGAACAGGGCGTCGACGTCGTGCTCGTCGAAGCCAGTGGCGATGTCGCGCTCTTTCAGTTCGACGAACTCACGCAGGCCCACGCGCTCCAGGTTTTTCGCCGCCAGCCGTACCACATCGGGACGAATCTCGTAGGAGTACACCCGACCATTGGGTGCTACAGCGCGTGCCAGGGCCAGGGTCAATCCGCCACTGCCGGTGCCAGCCTCGATCACCAGCCGCCCAGAGGCGATGTTCATCTTCAACAGCACGTAGCCGATGTCCTTGGGGTACATTATCTGAGTGGTGCGTTTGATGTCATGGATCAAATCGTGGAGGGAGGGCTCCAGCACCAGGAAGGGGTAGCCCAGGTGGGAGAGCACCTCGCGGCCCAACGGCCGGTCGAGGAGGTCGTCGTGGCGGAGCACGCCACGATGGGTTTGTAACTCGCCTCCGGCGTGCAATCGCACCAGGAAACGTTTGTAATCTTTGGCGATCAGGAGCACGAGGTCACCTTCCTGGGCAACGTTGGCAATGTTCACTGCTGGCCTCCTTAAGTGGGTTGGGGATGCTCCCATTATAACCTATGCCCGTCAGTCGCGCAACCTGGACGGAGGCCACCATGTGCAGGCAATCGCGGTGGTGCCCTTACCGGTGGGGAGACGTGTCGAACGTCTCTGTCCGACCTACAACAGGGGATGTTTTGTGGAACGGGCCCAAAAGGTTGGGTCAGACCAGCTCGTTCACCGCCTGGACGATGAGATCGCGTTCCTCTGGGGTCAGGGCAGGGTGTACGGGCAGGGAGAGCACCTCACGGCTCATCTGCTCCGCGACGGGGAAGTGCCCGTCGTAGCCCATTTGTTGGTAAAGGGTTTGTTGGTGGATGGGCAGGGGATAGTAGATGCCGGTGGCGATGCCGCGCTGTCGCAGCCCTTCAGCCAGGGCATCCCGGTTGCCCGGAACGCGGATGGTGTACTGGTGGAAGACGTGGCGATAACCCGCCGGTACCTGCGGGGTGATGACGTTCCGCAGCCGCGCCGAGAAGTAGCGAGCATTGGTGATGCGCTGCCGGTTGAACGTTTCCAGTTTGGGCAGTTGGGCCAGGCCAATGGCGGCGTGTATCTCGGTCATGCGGAAGTTGTATCCCAGGCTTTCGTGGTAGTAGCGGCGGCGCATCCCGTGGCTGCGGATCAGGCGCGCCCGCTCGGCGACGTCGTCATCGTCGGTGGTGATCATCCCCCCTTCGGCGGTGGTGATGTTCTTCGTGGGGTAGAAGGAGAAACAGCCTGTGCCGAAGCTGCCGACGCGCCGGCCGTTAATGGCCGCGCCGTGGGCTTGGCAGGCGTCTTCGATTACAGCCAGGCCGTATTGCTTGGCCAGGGCGGTGATGGCCGGCATGTCACAGGGCAGGCCGAAGAGGTGCACGGGGAGAATGGCTTTGGTACGGGGAGTAATGGCCGCCTCAATCTGCGCCGGGTCGAGGTTGAAGGTGGTGGGATCAATGTCCACGAACACGGGTCTGGCTCCCGCGTACAGCACGGCGTTGGCCGAGGCGATGAAAGTGAAGGGGGTGGTGATTACTTCGTCGCCGGGGCCGATGCCGTGAGCCAGTAGGGCCACGTGCAGGGCCGTGGTGCCGGACGAGGTGGCGATGGCATGTTTCACCCCGCAGAAGGCGGCGAAAGCCTCCTCGAACTCGGCCACGCGAGGCCCCTGGGCCAGCATCCCGGAGTCGAGCACGGCCAGCACGGCTTGTTTTTCCTCTTCACCCATCAGGGGTTTGGCAATCGGGATCATCTCACGGCCTCCCAGAGTTCGCGGGGGACGACGGTGTCCCATTGGCAGATAGGGCAGTGCATTCTGATTCCTCCGTCCAGCTTTTCTTCCTCTTCCTTTTCTTTCAAACGGTGTCCGCAGGGGCAGACGAAACCCCGCAGCCGGGCCGGGTTGCCCATCACCAGGCCATAATCGGGCACATCATGGGTGACTACTGCCCCGGCGGCGACCAGGGCGAACTGGCCGATGGTCACTCCGGGCAGGATCACCGCCCCGGCACCCAGGGATGCGCCTCGCTTGACCAGGGTGGGGCTCACCTCCCAGTCGGCATCGCTTTTGAGCGTGCCGTCGGGGTTGATGGCGCGGGGGAGCTTGTCGTTGGTCAGGATGACGCCCGGCCCGACGAAGACGCCGTCCTCGAGTGTGACCCCGTGGTAGACGTAAGCCCCGTTCTGGATTTTGACGTTGTCGCCGATGGTGACGTCGAAATCAACGTAGACCCCTTTTCCAATGATGCAATTGTGGCCCAGGGTAGCGCCCTCTCGCACCTGAGCCTGATGCCAGATTCTGGTTCCCTCCCCGATGCTAGCCTGGGGGGAGATGGCGGCTGAAGGGTGGATGAAGTAATTCTGATTTGACATAATTACCAGCATATACCTTTGTAAGTTCCATTAGTGGGCGGAGTTTCGTCGGAGATGCGTACCAGGTCTATGACCGTTTGATCTGCTCGCAGCGAGGTCAGCACTTTGGCGAACTCGGGGGCTTTGTTGCCGATAACGATGACATCTGCTTCCTGCAGAATCTCGTCCACTGATCCGGTCATCAAGTTAGCGATGTGGGGGATTTCGCGTTCGATGTAGGCGCGGTTGGCCCCGTGCAAGCGGGCCAGGGAGACATTTTGATCATACACGCGCACTTGATAGCCCTTTCCGATGAGTCGTTCAATTAGCTCAACCAAAGGGCTTTCTCGTAAATCATCCGTCCCAGCTTTGAAGCTGAGACCGAGGATGCCCACCCGTTTCTTGCCTGTATCTTGAATCATCCTCAGTGCCACTTTTATCTGATTCTGATTGCTGCGCAGGATGTTTTCCAGTACCGGCAGCTCCAGATCCAAGTGACGGCTGTGGTAGAGAAGCGCGCGCAAGTCCTTGGGCAGGCAGGAGCCACCAAAGGCGAAGCCGGGTTTGAGATAGGCTGACGAGATGTTCAGTTTTGTGTCACGACAGAATATGTTCATCACCTGGTGACTGTCAATGCTCTGCTGTTTGCAGATGTGGCCGATTTCGTTAGCGAAGGTCACTTTGAGCGCGTGGAAAGCGTTGGAGACGTACTTGACCATCTCCGCTACTTTGATCGAAGTAATGATCAGAGGAGCGTCAATTTTCTGATAGATAGCGGCGGCGATCTGGCCTGCTTGTTCCGTGTGAGCGCCGATGAGGGTGAAAGGGGGGCAGTGGAAATCGCGCACGGAGGAGCCCTCGCGCAAAAACTCGGGGTTGAAACAGACGCCGAAGTCGCGTCCTGCTTGTCGTCCCGAGGCGCGTTCCAGGGTGGGAATCGCTTGTTCTTCGGTGGTGCCGGGAAGGACCGTACTGCGCAAGACAACGACGTGGTAGTCACCTTTGGCGGCCAGAGCAGAGCCGATGTCCTGGCAC
>JAGGZG010000344.1 GCA_021162125.1 Anaerolineae bacterium | reverse complement strand
CGTTTGCTCCAAGTTCTCTCGGAAAGTCAAGGGGCGTTCGGTGCCCGACCTCGCCGAGGCATGAATGCCCCGGCTAAGCAGCATAAGGACGCTGAAGCGCCCTATCTAGAGTGTATCGGAAAACTCGCGTTATGTCACAACCCTCCTGTGCATACATAGGTAAAAGTTGACCATAATCGCAATTCTTCGATACACTCTAAAAGCGGGCTTGGACTGCTCAGCCCTGAGCTTCAGCATCGGGGCAGGTGGGCTTGCCCCTCTCGCAGGACTGCTTCAGGGGTGGCTCTTTCAGATTTTGGCTACCTGTCCGCTCCCCGTGGCACGCTTACTATTACCCACATCTCATCAGGGGGCACTAACGGCTACCAAAAACGAGGAATCCGCACGGTAAAAGTGACACCTGGTCGATCAGTTGTCTGCGATTTGTCATTCTGAGCGACCAAAGGGAGCGAAGCCTGTCCTGAGCACAGTCGAAGGGAATCCCGTTTTGAGAGAACGAGACTCTTCGCTTCGCTCAGGGTGACGAGTGCAAGTGCGACTTTTACCTCAATGCGTTGAAAGGTGGTGGCGCGGAAAAGAAGAGGTAGAAGTAGCCGAAGGCAGTCAGGTCACCCTGCTCAATCAGTTGAGCGAGGCCAACTTCGCAGAAGACGTCCAGGCGGAAGCTGATGTCGCGGTGGTAGAGCCGCCATCGCTGTCCATTAGAGACCATCCCCCAGACGCGGCCTGTCCGCCGCAGGTAGTAGTCAATCTGGAAGCAGGGGTTGGCGTTGGTGAAGCCGTCGGGTGCGCTGTTCACGATGCGCTTGTCGAGGGGGCGGTCCCAGCGCTTGGCGTCGCCCACGGCCAGCGCCGCCTCCCAGAAGGCGGGGGTGCCCAGAGCGGGGATGGCCCTCTGCGTAACAAAAGAGCAAGTAACCCCTCTATTCTTGGTGTCTTGGTGCCCTTCTGGTGAATTTTCGGACGCTCTTCTTAACCGAGTTCATCGGGTGACCTAATCGGGCGGCCTCTCCTCGAGCTCGCCGTACCGGTCGTTCCGCTCCACGCGGGCGTCCATGATGGCCTTCAGGTCAGCGGGTGTGGGCGCGCGGATGACGTCGAGATTGGCCTTGAAGGCGAGCAGGTAGTCCATGAGCTCATCGTCGGGGTTGATTACGGTGATGGTGTGGCCCAGGTCGCCGTGTACCACACCAGCGTCGTCAGCGCTCTGCCCGTTGGTCACGCGGTAGAAGGTCAGGTAGCGGCTGGCGGCCTCGTACCAGGCCCAGTCCGCGCCCTGGGGGAAGAGCACGAAGTGGCTTGCCCAGTGAGCACCCTCGCCGGTGGGAGGAGTTGGTATAGGTGGTGTGGGCGGAGTGATCGTCTCCTCTTCGATGATTGGCAGCTCTTTGAGCGCGGGTTGGGTTTCCTTGAGCCGGTCGTGGATGTATCGGTCGTGCTTGAACCACTCGTTCAACACCCAGATGCACAGGCCGAAGAGACAGGGCGGGCCCTGCGTGGCCATCCAGTCGAACATCGCCACGTGAGCCTCGGCTTTTGCCTGGCCTTTGTATTCGGGATAGCGGTCATCGCCCCAGCCCCAGAAAGCTCCTTCTGTGCCCAGCACCGGCAGTGGGTCCAGCCCGAAGTGCTTCTTGAGCAACTGGCTCGGCACCTCCGTGCATCCCAGGCCGACATCGTCGTCGAAGGCCGTGCGTCCGGGGTCGTCGGCCTGACAGATGGGGTCGTAGGGATACTCGAAGTGCCACACGCCATCCTCGTCCTTGTACCCGTGGTTGAAGATGTAGGGGTGCATGGCGAACCAGGCACCGTGTTCGAAGACGTACTTGGCCCGGTCGTAGGCGTTGGTGACCAGCCACTCGAAGTAACGCTCGTAGGTGGTAGTGCTTCCCTCGCGTGGCTTGCGTCCGCAGTGGGCCATGGCCGGGAAGGCGGGGTATCCTCCCAGTTGGATGATGGCCTCGGCATCCTCCAGCCAGTTAGGCATTACTATGTCGGCGTTGCCATACTCCAGGGTGGGGCGGTACTCCGGCATCCACTCCCCGTCAATGTTGGGCTCATTGTTCACCTCGAACCAGCGGGTGATGCCTTCATCAACGTAACGCTTTACGGTGTCCAGAGCATTGGGGGGCAGCTTGCCGGGGTTGGGGTTGGTCCGGTAGAAGCGGACAACGGGCATGATGTCGTGTTCCCGTAGCCAGCGGCAGGTATCAATATTGTTGCCCCCGCCGTCGTCCAGGATTTTGAACCAGCCGAATTTGGCGGCGACCATCTCTTTCAGTATATCAGTGCCGTGCTTTTTGTAGATGAACACCCAGCCATGCATTCCCCGTGTGATTGGCGAGCGCTCGTACTCGTTGAGTTTCATCGCTCCCTCTCCTTTCATAACCGTGAGAAGCCAAGCAACCAGCGGTTCTGTAGTCTCAATTCCCGATTCGAAATCGCAGCGTGGCAAGCAGATCAGGGTTCAGAAGATCAGGCTGGTGAAGAGCGGTGGCAATCCACTAGGCAGGAAGGGACGCACGGTGACCAGCAGGGTCGGCAGCAGATAGCTGAACACTGGTATTAGCGCTGAGGTCTGAAACTGATGACGGATAGCCTGGCGGATGGAATCGTAGCCATACCACGGGATCCCCAGGGTGGCACTCAGCAGCGATAGGGCGATAGCAACCCAGATGCTGGTGTTAAGAAATCCGAGGAGCATTCCGCCCAGCCGGTCAATCGTGCCTGGTGGTGTCCGCTTGGAATGTCTGATTAAGTCCAGGATGGCCAGCAGGAGGCCAATGTACAAAAAGGCCAAGATGACCATGAAAGACAGGGTGTCACTGGATACACGGTCGTAGCCAAACGCGGCACTGAGCCATCTGCCAGCCGGCCGGTAGGATATGGTGGCTATCACCAGGGCGAAGTACAGGCTACCCAGGCCAACTGCCTGTTTAATCAACCCTTGAAAAAGGCCCATCGTCCCTCCGGCTATCAGAGCAGCGGTCAACAGCATGTCCAGCAGATTCATCGCTGTACCTCCGTCACCCCCCGGTGGGAAAACAGTTGTCTGATCGTATTGTAAGTATACCACAATCGCGCCAAACGGTAAAGGGTGTACTGACATCCAATCATAACTTCCAAGTCCCGTAAGGGCGGGCGGCGGTAGGGAGAGGTCAAAAGGGCTTTTCCCCAATCCTGTCCCCAATTCGAGATGCATTAGACCCCCGAGGGCTGTCGAGCCCTCGGGGGTCTGGGGTAAGGTTCGTCAAGGGTCAAGGAACCTGGTACACGAGACGAGGCCCATGTATCCGTGTCCCATCACTCGCTGTCGCTGCCTTGAAGCCAGGCGAACGGGGAGGCAAGGCCACGTTGGCCCGGAGATTACGACGGTGCTATCCGCCCAGTAGCCGGATGAAAGTCAGCGCCAGCATCGCGATGAAGGCGAACGCTGGGAAGACGAGGACGAGGAACAGCCCCAGCCCCATCGGCCACCAGCCGCCCCACCATAGCCGTCGGGGACGAATCAGTGGGCGGAATCTCGGACGGAAGAGGGGACGCATCGGCCCTCTGCCTCTCATACCTCTCATACCACGCATATCATTTACCTCCTCATTGGTTGTCATTGCACGCAGGTCTGGAAAGGGTCCCGCTCGTGGGCCGATTGGGGGCTTCACGACCTATCAGGGTATTCCTGGTCCGGCTATGGCCCTCCTGTGCCTCACGGCGTGGGGTTCACTCTCCAGCATCAAACCTGGGTCTGAACGCTTTCTGGCTCCAGTATGCGGCAGACTTTTGAAGACAGTGTGAAGGCGGTGTAAGGAAAGTGTGAAAGCGGCGCGCTGCACGGCTGTGCCCACGGTGGGTGAAGCCTCCTGCGTCTCAGCTTTCACCGCCAGCCGGTTGCTACTGTCCCGCCCGTTTCATCAGCAGTTCGATCACTGCATCCAGCAAGACGTAGCTCTTGCCCCCGCTGCTACCTGCCCCGGTGCCCACCGGCGTGCCCAGCGCCTCCGCCGTCGCGCGGGCGGCCTCGCGTTCCTCTGGGGAAAGGTCCTTCATGCTACTACTCTGCGGCGTGACGCCTGGCTCCGGGGTTTTGACCTCGGAGACGCCGATTTCAACGTAATATTCTTGCAGATCGGCGTTGGTCAGTTGCAGGGCGGCGATGCTCGCTATCTGGGCCGGTTCCAGCGTGGCCATGATCTGGTTTTGGACGGCTTCCATCTCTTCCGGCGCGGTGGTCGAGCTTTCACTCAGTGCCTTGAGCGCCTGCCACAGTGGCAGCAGTTTGCCGGCCTGCTCGACGGTGATTGCGTCCGGGGTGCCCTCCAGCCGCAGCGTGCCCAACGCCAGTTGGTTGCGTAGGCTGAGGGCGTCCGGGTAGTCTTCGGTCAAGGTCCCATCGGTTGCAGAGGCTTCTAGTTCGGGTGTGCCTGCTGCCTGCCCGGAAGCAGGTACAGCGACCGCGTCGCTTTCTAAAGAGGGTGCGCCACCACACGCGGCCAACAGGGCGATCAATCCCCAGACGATACCAACTAACATCCACTTTTTTACCGTTTTCATCGTTTCCTCCATCATCAGGTATCAGGTGCCGGGCACCTGGTTTTATTTCGACTCCAGTAGCGTGATGACAGCGTCAATCAGGGCCTTGCTGAGCCCGCCGCTGTTACTGCCCTGAGCTTCCCTTTCGGCCTGGCGGGTGGCGCGCTCCTCGGGTGAGAGGCCCTGACCACTACGCGGTTGTCCAGAACCCACGCCGCCACCGCTGCCGGTCCCGGCGCTGAGGCCCTGGCTCTGCGCCCAGGCTCGTAAATCGCCCTGGGTGAGTTTCATGGCCCGGATGGTAGACAATTGTTCGGCGCTCATCGCGCCCTCGATCTGCTTGAGCAGCGCATCCACTTCGGCCTGGGCCGCAGCGCCGCTGTTCATGGTGCCTCGCAATGCCTGCCACAAGGGGATCAGGGTCGCAGCCTGATCGGCGGTTACCGCTTGGGGAGTGTCTTCCAGATTCAATGTGCCCAACGCCAGTTGGTTGCGCACCGCCAACGCATTGTCGTAAGAGGTGTCCAGGGTGGACGACTCGTCCGCGTCTAAACTGGCGGGGGCCGGCGACTCTCCGCCGCCACAGGCTGCCAGCAGCAGGGTGGCCAAAGCGAGAATGATTGTGATCGTGATTCTTGGTTTCATTATGCGTCTCCTTGGGTCTTATTCGCGTCGCAACGCTTCGATCGGGTCCAGTTGGGCGGCCTTGGTGGCCGGATAGTAGCCGAAAAAGATGCCCACAGCGGCGGCCGCGCCAAAGGCCAGCGGTACCGAGGCCGGTACAATGGCAGTGCGCATGTCGCCCAGCCGGCCGAGCAGTTCCGCTCCGCCCACGCCGACCAGCACGCCCACCAGGCCGCCGACCAGGCTGAGGGTGACGGCTTCGATCAGGAATTGCAACAACACGTCGCGGGGGCGCGCCCCCAGGGCCTGGCGCAGGCCGATCTCGCGCGTGCGCTCTGTCACCGATACCAGCATGATGTTCATGATCCCAATGCCGCCCACCACCAGCGACACGCCTGCCACCCAGGCCAGCAGATTGCGGAAAGCCTCGGTCGTTGCCTCCTGGGTGCTGATGATGTCCTGCTGGGTCTGGATGTTAAAATCCGGCTGGGCAGGGTCTACATCGTGGCGCTCGGCCAGCAACACCGTGATCTGGTTGATCACGCTGTCCATGGCCTCTTTGCTCTCCGCTTTGACGTAGATCGTGCGCACCCGGTCGCTGCCGATGCGGGTCGGGTTGAACTTTTGGTACATGACGGTGATGGGGATGTACACCCGCCCGTCATAGTCCACGTCGGCCACCATCCCCTTTTCTTCCATCATGCCGATCACGGTCATTTTGGTTGATCCGATGGTGATCTGCTGGCCGATGGGACTCTCCTCACCGAACAGGTCCCGGGCGATGCCGTACCCCAGCACAGCTACCTTGAGCTTGCGCTCGTTCTCCTCGGCGGTGAAAAAGCGCCCATCGCTCAGCTCGTAATCCCGCACGCCTGGAAAATCGGAGGTGACGCCCAGCACACTGATGTCGGAGAGGTTGCCGGTTCCGCCGCGCACGTCCTGCACAGTCTGGAACTCGGCCGAGACCCCGTCAATCCCTCGCACGTTCTCTATGATGGCCTCCACATCGTCGTAGAGCAGCGTCCGCCCCGCGCCGGGCACGCCGCGCATCGGGCTGATGATGATCAGATTGGCTCCCAGGGCGTTGATCTGCTCGGCGATGGCTGCCTCGGCCCCAGCACTGACCGCTAACATCATGATCACCGAAGCCACGCCGATGATCACCCCCAGCGTGGTCAGAAACGAGCGCACCTTGTTGAGTGCCAGCCCTTCCCAGGCGACCTTGAACGTCTCACTCAGATTCATCGTAGCGTCCCCTCTCTAGGCACGGGCCAGTGGCGTCGTGACCATCCGATTCAATTTTCCCGTCGCGCACGCAGATGACCCGCTGCGCGTGGGCAGCGATGTCCGGATCGTGGGTGACCATTACGATGGTCGCGCCGTCCCGGTGCAGTTGGTGTAACAAGTCCATAATCTCGATGCTAGACCTGGTGTCCAGGTTGCCGGTCGGCTCGTCGGCCAGGATGATGGCCGGCCGGTTGACCAGCGCCCGGGCGATGGCCACCCGCTGTTGCTGCCCGCCCGACATCTCGTTGGGCCGGTGGTGCACCCGGTCGCCCAGCCCCACCGACTCGAGGGCGGCGATGGCGCGCTCGTAGCGTTCCTCTTTGGCCAAATGCTCATCGCTGTTGTACAGCAGGGGCAGCATCACGTTCTTGACCGCACTCAGCCGGGGCAGTAGGTTGTACGACTGGAAGACAAAGCCGATCTTGCGGTTGCGCACGCGGGCCAGTTCATCCCTGCTCAACCGGCTGACGTCCTCCCCCTCCAGGATGTACTGCCCGGCGGTTGGTCGGTCCAGGCAGCCCAGGATGTTCATCAACGTGGACTTGCCAGAGCCGGATGGCCCCATCACGGCGACGAACTCGCCCCGTTTCACTTGCAGGTCCACGCCGTCCAGCGCTCGCACCGTGGCATCGCCGCTGCCGTAGATCCTGGTCAGGCCGTGGGTTTCAATCAAGTTCCCGTTCTCGTTCATCTCCCCCATCCTTCTTGGTCTCTGGTGCATGGCATTATTCGGTCTCTACCGTGCCGGTGCTGACCACTTCGCCCAGCTCCAGGCCAGACAGGATCTCGGCGTTGGCAAAGTCTTTCAGCCCCACGGTGACCGGGCGCAGTTCCAACTCGCCGTCCGGCTTGACAACGAATACGGCGTACTGGCCTGGCGCTAGCTCGCGCAGCGCCTGCACTGGCACCAGCAGAGCGCCTTTGGCCTCACCGGCGATGATCTCGACTTCGGCGGTCATGCCGGAGAGGAGGTTGACCGGGTGGGACGTGAGGTCCACACTCGCCCAGGCCTGGACGGCCGGTGTGCCGTCCACCGTCACCAGCGCCGGGTCCACACGGACGATCTGGCCGGCGAAGGTATAGTCGGGCAGGGCCTCGAAGACGATGTCCACCGGGTTGCCCGGCGCGACGCTGATCAGGTCGTTCTCCTCCACCCAGAAGCGCACCAGCGGGGTAGCCAGATCAGCCAGGGTGATGATCGGCGCCGTGCCCACCGCCTCGCCCACCTGGGCGTTGACGGCGATGACAGTGCCCGCCACAGGCGCTCTGAGCACGGTGCTTTCTACCTGTCTCTGGGCAGCCTCCAGGCTATAGCGGGCCTGGCGCACTCCCAACTCAGCTACCTCCAGGTCTGCGGACGAAGCACCGGCCAGCAGTGCGTTGATTTGGGCCTGGGCCTGGGCCACTTTGGCCTCAGCCGCAGCCACGGCCTCGGGGCTGGGCCCCTGTAGCAGGGTGTTGAGCTGATCCTGGGCGGTGGCAACTTTGGCTCGCGCGGCGGCGATTTGCTCCTCTGTGGCTCCGGCCAACACCTGTTTGTAGCGGATCTCGGCCTGCTGAACGGCGATTTCGGCATTGGCAACCTTCACCTCAGCCTGCTTATGAGCATAATCGCTCTGGGCTGAATCGCGTTCCAATTGTACGGCCCACAGGGTGTTCTTGGCCTGTTCCCAGGCCAGGCGGGCGTTTTCGACTTCCAGTGGATCGAGGCCGGCCAGGAGTGCATTCAAAGCCTCCTGTGCGCTGGCCAGATTGTACTGGGCTGCGGCGATGTCCTCCGCTGTGGGTGGGGTCTGTAGCTTGCTCAGATCAGCTTGAGCGGCAGCCAGGCTGGCTTGAGCAGTGGCCAGGGAAACCGGATCGGCATCTTTGGTCAGCTCGGCCAGCTTAAGCTCGGCCAGGCGCAGGTTGATCTCGGCTTGGGCCACCTGGGCCCGGGCATCGGTGTCATCCAGGCGAGCCAATACCTGACCAGCATCTACCCGGTCGCCGACCGCTACTGCCAGATCGGTCAGTGTACCTCCTGTGCGGAAGCCCAGGTCGAGTTCGGTTGCCGGCAGCAAGTTGCCGCTCCCACTGGCGGTGATAGTGATGTCTCCCTTGCGCACTTTGGCGGTTTGCAACGCGGGGCCGGATGTTGCATCGGTCGCCTGGACGACGCGAGTGTAGTAAAAGTACCCACCCCCACCCGCTGCCAGAATGATCACCACCATCAATGCGATAAACAGTTTACTTCGTAGCAGCTTTTTCATTGGGACACTCCTTCACATAGATTTCGATTTCACATCGGCTGTAGCAGCCCGTCTGGGCCAGGTATCGCTGTATCTGCGTATTTTGATCTTTCCCTGCGCTCGTTGTTCTTAATTGTAAGACGGAACTATGAAGGCAATGTGAAGCCGAAATAGGCGGATTATGAAGAACAGAGATGTCCAGCCGCCTGATTAGTAGTGAGTTAGCAAGCGTCCAGCGAAGCTTCGCCTCAAACCGACGAGTAGCGAACCTGAGACAACATTTCAGTTTGGGGGCGAGTTGCTGCTGTGCTCTGGCCTCGGAGACCTCTCCCATCCCCCAGAATAAGGTTTGTCTCGTAGCGGCCGGCCGCTGTGCCGGCCTACGGCGGGCAGGGCCGCCCGCCGCTACCTCGGGGCCTGTAGCCATACGCATCAAGTTCAGGCTTACGTCGAGAGCAGACAGCCCGGCCACCCCGAGCTAAAGCTCAGGGCTGAGTAGCGTCGCCCCTTGCGGGCGACGCAGGCGTCGGGGGCAAGCCCCGACGCTACAATCCACATGTGCTAGCAGGCCGTTGGTGCGATCGAGCGCTCGTCTAGG
>JAGGZG010000015.1 GCA_021162125.1 Anaerolineae bacterium | reverse complement strand
GAAACTTCAGGCCGTGGATTTGTTTGCCGCGCAGGTGTCGCCATAGCCGGATTTCGGCTGGCGTCTGTTGGCGGCGGAGTCGTTTGGCTCGTTCGTGAATGGCGGCGGTCGTGCGCCAACGTCTGCGTGGTTTAGTCATGGTTATGGCTCCTGGATTGGTTTCCTCCCCTCAGTCCCCCCCGCTGCGCTGCGCTCGCAGGGGGGAAGCCAAGTCCTCCCCCCGTGAAACGAGGGGAGTTAGAGGGGGGCGTCTGCGCCGTCTCTCTCGCCCCCCCTCAGTCCCCCCCGCTGCGCCGCACTCGCAGGGGGGAAACCTACCCCAGCTTCCCCCGCACCCGTTCCATCAGGGCCAGGCGTAGATAATCTTATCCCGGTCTTGAAAGGCGTAGTTGGTGATGTAGTGAGTGCTGGTCACGACACATTCCGGCTCCATCCCATCCCATATCTCGGTCTCCTCATCGCTTACCCAGGTTTCATTCGCTTCCAGGACGATCACCTCGCCCTCGCGTTCCAGGGTTACAGTCCCTGTCTCGTCCACGTAACGCAACGTTATGCCATCCTCCGGCCAGGGGCACCATTGGATTCTGATCAGATGGCTGCTGGCTCCCATGCCAACACCTCCCAGGCTCTCGCCACTGCCAATGTAGCCAACGTCGTCGTCCAGTAATGGCGGATTGGAGGTGTAGCTGGTGAGCTCGCCGCTCTGTAGGTCAAAGTGGTAGGTGGGGAAATCAATACATAAGATAGGGCAGTTCACACCCAGCACGCTGTGCGTCCAGTACTCGACGAACAGATACTTACCCTCTGGTATAACCAGGGGAAAGTTTTTACACGCGAGCGGCAGATAGATCTGAGCAGTCAGGGTCAACGTCTCTGTTGCACTGACCGTGGAGGGGGAGATCTGAGGATATGTATCCCTCGCCGCAGCGATGCCTGCCGTAACCCGGCCATCGCTGCCGAGGAACAAGCTGATGATCGCAATGGGAATAACCACATTTGCAACGAGTACCAGCCGTCTCATTTTTGCCCCTCCATCACTGCAAGCTCCACCCACTAATCCTTGCAGCTCGTATGCCAGCGCGTCACTACTGCTGGTTCGCGGCCCAAGCGTTCGGCAGGCTCACGCCAGGTCTGCCGTAGAGCGCAATTCAACTGCGCCCCTACTTTGGTGTTACGTCGGAAATCTGGTATAATACCGCCATATCTGCTGGGAGGCGCAATCGTGGCCACGGTGATCCTGAAAAAAGGGCGGGCCAGACCGGTCTTGCAACACCATCCCTGGATCTTCTCCGGGGCCATTGCCCGCATCGAAGGAGAGGCCCAGGACGGCGACGTCGTCGTCGTGCGCGACGCAGGGGGCAATTTCCTGGCCCGGGGCACCCTTAACCGGCGGTCGCAGATCACCGTCCGCCTGCTGACCTGGGACCAGGACCAGGCGATTGACGGTGATTTCTGGCGGGCGCGGCTGGCGCAGGCCATCACCGGGCGACGAGCCCTGGCCGGCGATCCGGCGACCACCGCCTATCGCCTGGTCAACGCCGAGGCGGACCTGCTGCCCGGCCTGATCGTGGATCGCTACGGCGATATTCTGGTGGTGCAGTTCCTCACCCTGGGAATGAACGTCCGCAAAGGGGAGATCGTGTCCCTGTTGGCGGAACTGGCCCGGCCGCGCGGAATCTACGAGCGCTGCGACGCGGAGATGCGGGCCAAAGAGGGACTGTCCTCCCAGGAAGGTTGCCTGTGGGGCGAGGAACCTCCTGACCTGCTGCAAATCCTGGAAAACGGCCTCCGCTTCTGGGTGGACGTCAAACGAGGCCAAAAGACCGGTTTCTACCTCGATCAGCGGGAGAACCGGCGGCGTGCGCAGGTCTATTGTCCGGGCCGGACCGTGCTCAACGCCTTCGCCTACACCGGTGGGTTCGCTGTGTACGCCGCCGCCGTCGGCGCGGGCCAAATCACCAACGTGGATAGTTCCGCCGAGGCACTGGACCTGGCGCAGCGGAACATGGCGCTCAATGGGTGCGCCGCCCGCGACGACGAATTCGTCCGTGGTGACGTATTCCAGGTACTGCGCCGTTACCGTGTCCAGGGGCGTTTTTTCGATGTCGTGATCCTCGATCCGCCCAAGTTCGCCCACACCCAGGCCCAGGTGAAGCGGGCGGCACGCGGCTACAAAGACATCAACCTGCTGGCCTTGCAGCTCTTACGGCCCGGAGGGGTGCTCGTCACCTTCTCCTGCTCTGGACAGATCAGCACCGACCTGTTCCAGAAAATAGTCTTTGGGGCCAGTGTGGACGCCGGGCGGGACGTGCAAATCATCGAGCGTCTGTCGCAGGGGCCGGATCATCCCGTGCTGCTCTCATTCCCCGAGTCACAGTACCTCAAAGGGCTGGTGTGTCGGGTGCTGTGAGATGGCTTCTAAGAGACAGCGGCCTTGCTCACCCGGAAGCGGCAAGCCGGTGCGCCGAGGGCCATGCACTCCACTTCTTCCACGGAGTGGGGCTCGCCAGTGGCCCATTGCATCATTTCCCCGATGACTGCGGCGGGGATGTGGCACACGGGTCTGATGATTGGCTGTCCCGTGGTCGCGGTTTGCTTGATGATCTCGGTGCAATAAGGGCACGATTCCATAATTAGTTCGAAAGCGCCATCCTTCTCTTCCAGACGATGGGGCGTGCCGTAGATCTCCTCGCCTTCCTTGCACAGTTGATCCAGAACGATCTGCATCCGCTTGTGAGTGGGCAGGAGTTTGAGGGCCGTGCCGGCCATGGCGAACCGCGTTGGATGGTGCTTGCGCAGCTCAGCGGCGGCCATCTTCCCCCCACGGCGGAACAGGGGCTTGGCCCCCCGCGCACCGAATATCGCGTAGATGTGGGCCAGGAGACGGGAGTACTCCGGAACGGTGACGGAAGGAGACTCGTCGAGAGGGGGCAGAGCGTCCACGTACTGCTCCAGGCCTGCTTGCCTGAGGAGCATCACCAAGCTGTGATGGCCCATCATCTCATCCACTTGGTCGAACAGAATGCGCAAAATCAGGGCTGGGATTCGCTTTTCGTCCATCTGATTTCCTCCCTTCAATTACGTGCGGCGCTACGCTCTTTATTATACCACAGCTTGTCCCGGTTGGGCACACGAGTTCACCTCTATTTATCGAACTACCCATTGCCCACGAGAATTATTGGGGCGCGGCTGGAGGCCAGGAGGAACCACGTCTCGTTTCGTTTTCTTTTTCTATTTTTACAAGGAGGCTTCGATGCACCTTCAACGCGACCTGATGGCCCGCTGTCTGATCGTGGTAACGTTGGCGTTCCTGATCATCGTCCAGCCCCGCCCAGCCACCGCGCAGGATCAACGACCGGTGCTGGCTTTCTACTACACCTGGTACGACACCGGGCAGTGGACGGCGGACAAGGTTCCTGACCTGCCCGCCATCCCCTACAACTCCCGTGATCGAGCGACCATCGAACGCCACGTGGATCAGGCACGGGCAGCAGGGATTGACGCTTTCGTGGTCTCCTGGTACGGTCCGCAGGTGGAGAATAACCAGACCGAGACCAACTTCCGTACCCTGCTGGACGTGGCTCAGGAGAAGGGACTGCAGGCCACCGTGGACGTGGACTTAGGGGCTTCGCCATTTCTGCACAGCGCTGGCGACGTCAGTGCCGCGCTGCGCTACGTGTTGACCGTCCACGCCCAACACCCCGCCTTCCTACGCTACGAGGGCAAACCGCTGATCTTCTTCTGGCGGCAGCAGCGCTTTTCTGTGGACACCTGGCAGGCCATCCGCGCCGAGGTAGACCCAGACCACAACAGCCTGTGGATCGCCGAGGGAGTGGACCTCGCCTACCTGGCCGTGTTCGACGGGCTGCACCTGTACAACGTCACCTGGGACCCGCCGGCGGACGTGGGTTACACTTTGTCACGCTGGGGTGGGCGCGTGCGTGAGTACAATGCCACTCATGGCACGCACAAGTTATGGGTGGCCACGGCGATGCCCGGCTACGACGACACCCGCGCTCCCGGCCGGGAGCACACCTATCGCCACGACCGGCAGAACGGAGCGTACTACCGCGAGACCTGGCAGGCAGCCATCGCCAGCTCGCCCGACCTGGTGGTCATCACCAGTTTCAACGAGTGGGTTGAGGGCACGATGATCGAGCCCAGCGTGAGCTACGGCAACCTGTACCTGGACATCACCGCCCAGGAAGCAGCTCGCTACAAATCGGCGGCCGGCCCTGTGACAGAAGCCACGCCGACAGCGACGGCCATTCCCACCACCACGCCGACCCCTCCTCCACCCGTGGATACGCCCACCGCCACACCATCGCCGACGGCCACGACCACGCCAGCCCCCACGGCGACGGCTACGCTCACCCCTTCGCCAACCATCACCCCGACGCCCGTAGCAACACTGACCTCGACGGCTACGCATGCCCCGTCGCCCACACCGGCCCCGCCGACGGTCACTCCTCTTCCGACGGCTGCCGACCTGCCAGCCCCATCAGGGGGAACAAGTACCTGCCCTGCCTCAGCGGCGCTGCTGGCCATGGGGCTCGCTGTCCTGGTCAAGCGAGTTCCAATGGCCAAATCCCACAGAGGGCGGAAAGGAAGGGAATGAAAGATGGAACGGATCGTATTCATGGGCACACCCTCCTTTGCCGTACCCGCCTTGGAAGCACTCGTCGCTCAGGGGAGCTACGAGCTGGTCTGCGTGGTGACTCAGCCCGACCGTCCTGCAGGGCGGGGACGTCGGCTGGCTGCCCCTGCTGTGAAAGAAGCAGCCCTGGCCCACGGATTGCCGGTCTGGCAGCCACGGACGCTCCGTGACCCCGAGGCCGTGGAGAAACTACGCGCACTGTCGCCCACGGTCATCGTGGTCGCGGCCTTCGGGCAGATACTCAGCCCTGACGTGCTCGCCATCCCGTCGCGGGGCTGTCTGAACGTCCACGCCTCCCTGCTCCCCCGCTGGCGGGGTGCAGCCCCTATCCCGGCGGCCATCCTGGCCGGTGACGAGGAGACGGGGGTGACGATCATGCTCCTGGACGAGGGGATGGACACCGGCCCCATCCTGGCCCAGGTTTCTCTGCCCATCCGTCCCGAGGACACGACGGGCTCGCTCACCGAGCGGCTGGCCACCCTGGGCGCTGACCTGTTGATCGCCACTCTGCCCCGCTGGCTGGCCGGGGAGATTCAGCCCCGCCCCCAGGATCACAGTCAGGCCACGATGTGCCGGCCGCTGCGCAAGGAGGAGGGACGGTTGGACTGGTCGCGCCCGGCCATCGAACTGGAACGACGGGTGCGGGCCTACAATCCCTGGCCGGGAGCATATACTACCTGGCGCGGCCAGCGGCTCAAGGTGTTGCGCGCGGCATCGCTGATGGACTGGCACGGCCCCCAGCCGCCTGGTCAGGTCATCGCCCTGCCGGAAGGTACGGCGGTAGCCACCGGCAAAGGCGCGTTACTGCTCTTGGAGGTGCAGCTCGCTGGACGGCGGGCAATGAACATCAGCGATTTTCTGCGGGGCCGACATGGGTTCGTGGGCTCGCGTCTGGGGTTTTGACAGAATCGTAGGGCTGATTTATAATGAATATAGTTGCTCTTATCTCCTGGCGGGAGAACTGTCATTCTGAAGCGCGAAGCAAGCCCAACGCCTTCAGCTACTCAACCAGCGCTCACTCCTCTGACCCTGTAAGAAATGCGTAATGCTCCCCGAAGGGTCGAACCATTCAGTACAAGTCTGTGTGAGGGCTGTTGAGTAACCAGCAGTCCTACCGCGACGGCGGCGCGTGACAAGTGTGCATTGAGTAGGAGTCAATGATGTTAACGAAAGCAGAGATAGCGGATTTACTCCGAGAAGAGTACCCATATCTTGTTGCCGAATACGGCGTCAAAAAGATAGGTTTGTTTGGGTCGTATGCAAGAGGTGTCCCCAACGAGGCAAGTGATATTGATATTGTGGTGGAATTTGAGCGTCCCATAGGCTTCAGATTCATTGAGTTTACTGAATATCTTGAGCGCCTACTGGGCAAAAAGGTTGATGTGCTGACTCACGCTGGCATCCAAGGGATTAGAATTGCTCGCGTCGCCAAGGACATTGAGGAGAACATCGTGTATGTCTGAGAGAGCAGATAGAGATTACCTGAGGGACATTCAAGAAGCCGTGCGTCGGATAACGGTTTACACGACCACGATGACGTATGAAGCATTTCTGGCGGACACCAGAACGCAGGATGCGGTCATTCGTAATCTGGAAATCATCGGTGAGGCCACTAAAAACTTATCCAGCGAACTGCGTGCCAAGTATCCCGATATTTCCTGGAAAGGCATGGCCGGTGTGAGGGACAGATTGATCCATCACTATTTCGGTGTAAACCTTGACATTATTTGGTATATCATCACAGCCGAGCTACCTGACGTTGCCTCACGGATAGAAGAAATCCTGCGGAATGAGTAAGGGCAATTTCAGTGGCACACGAGTAGCGGCCGCTAACCTGTCATTGCTCGTGCCAGGAGAGGCTCGATCATAGCATAGCCTAATTAGCCAGACAGGGGTGCCCGTGTGCAACCCTGCCTTCGGTAACATCACATGAGAACAGGAGTGTAACAGAATGACGACGAAGAAAGTCGCAGTAGTTGCCATCGGGGGCAATTCTCTGATCAAGGACAAGGATCACAAGAGTGTGCCAGACCAATATGCCGCCGCCCACGAGACTTGTGTGCACATCGCGGGGATGATCGAACAAGGGTGGGACGTGGCCATCGGCCACGGGAACGGCCCACAGGTGGGATTCATTTTACGGCGTTCAGAGTTGGCTCGACACGAACTGCATGAGGTGCCCCTGGACTTCTGCGGGGCCGATACCCAGGGAGCCATTGGCTACATGCTTCAGCAGAATCTGTACAACGAATTCCGCCAGCGGGGGATGGACAAGCAGGCAGCCACCGTGGTCACCCAGGTCTTGGTGGACCGCGACGATCCCGCTTTTCAGAATCCCTCCAAACCCATCGGCTCCTTCATGAGCCAGGAGGAGGCTCTGCATCGGCGAGACACCGAGGGCTGGAACGTGATCGAGGACGCCGGCCGTGGCTGGCGGCGGGTGGTGCCCTCACCCCTGCCTCGGCAGGTGATCGAGCGCGACGCTGTGCAGGAGCTCATCAATGCCGGGTTTGTGGTGATCACCGTCGGTGGGGGTGGCATCCCGGTGATCGAAGACGAGGACGGCAATTTGGTCGGCGTGGCGGCGGTGATTGATAAAGACTATGCCAGCAGCCTCTTGGCGCGGAGTATCAACGCCGATCTGTTCCTGATTTCCACGGCGGTGGAGAAGGTCTACCTGAATTTCGGTAAGCCGGATCAGCGGCCCATTGATCGCATGACCGTGGCGGAGGCCAAGCGCTACATGGAGGAAGGTCACTTCGCCAAAGGCTCGATGTTGCCCAAGATTCAGGCCGTCATCTGGTTCCTGGAGGCAGGTGGCAAGGAAGCGATCATCACCAACCCGGAGAATATTGAGCGCGCCCTGGCTGGCGAGACCGGCACACACATCGTGCCGTAGGGGACCCGGACGAAGAGGGCCTCGTTTTCCGAGAGCCTGCTCGAAAATTCCGTACCCTCAGACCTCCGGGGCACGTTGAAACCTCGGAGGTCGAATACTTACATACGAAAAAGCGGGAGGGATATCCCTCCCGCTCTCTTCTTCTACCTTCCGCTCACCATCCCTCAATGAACTTTTTCCACTCGGCGTTGTGCTTCAGGTGATGGCCAAACAGATAAGCCGCACTCGCCGATGGCTCGAACGGCTGCCGCAGCAGGCGCATGTGCGCTTCCTGCAACGTCTTGCCCCCTTTTCGCCGGTTGCATGCCGGACAGGCGCTGACCAGATTCTCCCAGCTATACGTCCCGCCCCGATGGCGGGGGATGACGTGGTCCACCGTCAGATGGGTGGACGGCTGACCGCAATACTGACAGCGGTACCCGTCGCGGCGGAATATCTCCCTCTTGGTCAGTTTCACCCGTGGGCGTGGCCGCTTGATCATGTACGCCAGGCGGATAACTGACGGGCGGGGAAAGACCGTCGTCGGCGTGCGGATGACCCCCCGACCGTTTTCCAGCACCTCCGCCTTGCCCACGACAATAAGGCCGATTGCGCGCCTCATCCTGCATACGTTGAGAGGCTCGAAGTTTCGGTTGAGGACTAACACAGGCTCTTCCATACGATCATCTCCGTCAACAGTGTTCTCCCCCATTAGCATCAAGTATAACACAATTGTCCCTCAGCGTCAATTACGACCAGGCGGGGGATAGCGCAGCAAATCCCTGGGGAGTACGAGGGGTATCCCCTCGTACTCCCCCAACACCTTGTGGGTAGCGCCGACTTGTTACGCTACCCCAGCGGCACTTTGACGCGGGTCACTACACCCGCTTGGAGCTTTGGAGAATCGGCCATCGGGGCCGTCATACGCAATGTAAGCCGTGTATGCCCTTTCCATCTTTGCGCATCGTTTACCTTTTCTTGACTTCTCTTTTACTCTATTTTCACCCGGGATATGTTATACTTAGGCAACGAGGGGCTCAAGAAGGTGGTTAGGAAGCGACGATGTCCGTTAACGTTAATCTGGCGTTGATAGTTGTCCTGGGAATTCTATACTTCTTACTAGAAGGCTGGGGAGGTGCGTGATGTCCGTTCATCTGGCTTATTTGGTAATTGCCTTTAGCGCTGGCGCTGTCCTGGGCAGTCTGATCATGATAGTTCAGATGTCCCTGATGCAGGTTGCTCGCGAGAGCGACGAACTCTACGCCGAGGTCAGGGTTCACAAAAACAGGTGAACAGCGCTTCGGCGAGGATGTACCGCAAACTAGATTTTCGGGGTCTCCACGGGCTTCGGTAGCCTTCCAGGGCGTGGCATTAATCTCGACAAAAAAGGGAGTGACTCCGGCGGATCACTCCCTTTTTTGCTACCAAGCAGGTGCCCGGCACTTTTACCCGAATTCCGGTGACATCGGCGACCGTGATGTTCTTGCAACAGCTAATGTCGGGTCAGTTTGGCAAGTGCCGGTCACCTTTTTGGACCCTACATGGCCACTACGAAGGCCACCGCAAATTCGTCGGCGTGCGACAGGCTAACGGCCCATTCCAGCAGGTCCAGTTCCCTGGCGCGGGCAGCGGCCCGTCCGTGCAGATACACCTCCGGTTTGCCGTAGAGATCGGGGAGGACCTCGGCCTCTTGCCAGGAGATGCCGCCACGCCACCAGATGCCCAATCCCAGTGCTTTGGAGATAGCTTCTTTGGCCGCGAAACGGGCAGCCAACTCAGGCACCCGCCCCCGCGCGTGTGCGAGCTCCTGAGGAGTGTACACGCGCTGGAGGAAACGGTCTCCCCAACGGGCGATGGCCGCTTTCACCCGCGCAATCTCAATGATGTCCACACCCACGCTTAACATGATGAGCTCCTGCCTCTCCCGCAGGCTTCAAAAACCCGCGAGGGTTTAAGCTTCACTAGAGTGTACCTTCCCCGTTGTATCCTCGTCCCATCCCCCGGTAGATGAATCCCAACGCACGCATACGGGCCGGGTCGTAGATGTTGCGCCCATCAATCAGCACCGGCTGGCGCATCAGCGATCTCACGCGCTCCATATCAAGCTGCTTAAACTCGTTCCACTCTGTCACCAGGATGAGCGCGTCCGCATCCTGGGCCACAGCGTAGGGGTCTGAGCAGTACTCCACGTCGTTCAAAATCCGCTGTGCCGTCTCCACTGCCACGGGGTCGTAAGTTTTAATCATCGCCCCCTCATTTCGTAGCAGGCGGATGATGCTGATGGAAGGAGCATCGCGCATGTCATCGGTATTGGGTTTGAAGGCCAGACCCAATATGCCGATAGTCTTACCCCGAAAGCCACCCAGGATGTCGCGCAGCTTGGTCACCACCCGCTTTCGCTGGTCGTAGTTGATCTCCAGCACGGCACGCAGCAACTGCGGATGTTGCCCGTGGGTGGCGGCCATAAACGCCAGAGCTTTGACGTCTTTCGGGAAACACGAACCGCCCCAGCCGATACCCGCCCCCAGGAACGAGGGAGCGATGCGCTTATCGGTGCCCATGCCATAGGCAACGGTCTTCACATCCGCACCCAGTGCTTCGCAAATGTTGGCCATCTCGTTGATGAAAGAGATTTTCGTGGCCAGGAAAGCGTTGGAGGCGTATTTGATCATCTCGGCGGTGCGTAAGTCGGTGATAATGGTCTCCGCCTGGAGCGGATAGTACAGCTCGGCTACGCGCTCCGCCGCCTCACGATTGGTGCTGCCCAACACGATGCGGTCGGGGTTCATGCTATCGTAAACACCGGAGCCCTCGCGCAGAAATTCGGGATTGGATACCACCCAAAAGGGAATACTCGGATCGGGCATGTGCTCGCGCACGATGTCGGCCACCCAGTCGCCGGTGCCAATCGGCACCGTGCTCTTGTTGATGATGATGATGGGCTTGTGGATGCGCCGGGCGACGTCGGTGGCAGCGGCATTGACGTGTGCCAGGTCCGCCTCGCCCTCGGTGCCGGAGGGTGTGCCCACGGCGATGAACACGAACTCCGCGTCTTGCATCGCTTCATCGTATGAAGTGGTGAACGCCAGGCGACCCGCCGCCTGATTGCGGTGTACGAGCTCCTCCAAGCCCGGCTCGTAGATGGGCAGGATGCCTTTTTTGAGATTATCGCACTTCTCCTGGTCGCGGTTGAGGCAGATAACTCCATTGCCCAGGTCGGCCAGACACGCACCGGTCACCAGGCCCACGTAGCCCACGCCGATCACGCAGATGGTCTTTTTCATGAGTGTGTCCTCCTTGATGATGAGATGGTGTAATGTTGGCGAGTGTGTCATGGGTTCCTTAACAGCGGCCGTTCTTGGTCGCCGAAATCAGTTCACGCAGACCAGCGATAGTATACCCCAAATCTGGCGAATTGTACAAAGTTGCGACCTGGTCCTCACACAGATTCGTCCCTGGATCAATTGAGCAGGTCGCCAGCCAGGACAACGGCCCCCCACAATGGCGCGTCGTCGCCCAACGCTGCCGGCACGATGTCCACCGTCATACCCGGCAGGACGTTGGCCCGCGCTGCTGCGCGCACCATCTCGAAGTAGCGCGGGCCCGACTTGGCCACGCCGCCACCCACCACGACGCGCTGTGGGTTCATCAGGGTGATAGCGCTGCCGATGCCCTGTCCCAGGAAGTAAGCCGCTTCGTCCAACACCTGCTGCGCCAGATCGTCGCCGGTCGCTGCGGCTTGACTCACGTGCCGGGCGGTAATGGTCTCCACGTCACCGCTAACCAGCGCCCGCAATGCTTTGCCCGCAGTGGGATTTTCCGCCAGGCACTCCCGCGCACGGCGGGCGATGGCCGGCCCGGCAGCTAACGCCTCCAGGCAGCCACGCCGCCCGCAGATGCACTCTGGCCCTCCGGGTTGAATGACAATATGGCCGATCTCGCCGGCCATCCCGTCCGCGCCGCGATACGGTTGTCCGTTCACGACCCACCCCCCGCCGATGCCGGTGCTCACCGTGACGTACAATATGCTGTCGCAGCCCTGCCCGGCCCCAAAGCGCCACTCTCCCAACGCGCCAGCATTGGCGTCGTTATCCACGGCGACGGGCACGCCGAGCCTCGCCTCCAGCCATTGGCGCAAGGGGGTGTTCTCCCAACCCGGCACGTGGTGCGAGAGGAGCACTACGCCCCGCGCTGCGTCCACCGGCCCGCCAAAACTCACGCCCACGGCAGCCAGGGGTAGCTCGGCGGTCGCCAGCATGTCTTGCACCAGGGCCATCATGATTTCCCGGTCGCTTTGGGCGTTGCTGCCGGGCGGTGCGGGGACCCGTCGGTGAGCTCGCCAGCGGCGTTCGCCAAGTGCGGTCAGGCCAGCCGTCAGCTTGGTGCCACCGAAGTCCAGCGCCAGCAGAAGCGATGCTCTTTCCATCGCCATTCCATCCCCCGTCACAGAGCCACAAAAGCGGCGTGTGGTGCTGCTCACTGCCCATCTTCCAGGCATCGGAATCGGTCTCGCACCTGGGCTGGAGTCGCTGTGCCGGTGGTACCTATCTGCTGGATGGTGATAGAGGCCACCAGATTCCCCAGCAGGGCCGCCTCGCCGGGTTCCGCTCCACTGCACAGGGCCGACACGATCCCGGCCATGACGCTGTCGCCGGCGCCGACGATGTCTATCTCCCCGCTGACGGGCACGGCCGGGACGTGCTCGCAGCCCGCCTCCGTAAACAGCAGGATACCCTGGTCCCCGATGGTCAGAAACACCGGCTTGCGGTTCCGGCGGAAGAGCTCGGCTCCACACTCTCTGGCCAACTCCGGGTTGGCCTCCCCTGACCAGTCTGGCCGCACGGCCAGGATCGCTTCCCGTGCGTTGGGCTTGATGATGACGCGCTGGAACAGCCCGATCCGGGCCCGCGAGTCGGCAGCGAAGACCACTCCGGGGTGGCGCAGGGCCAATTCCCCGATCTCCGCACGCACCCGGTCGGTGATCACCCCGCAATTGACCTCCGGCACCTGATCGGCTACGATCACCCCGTCCACCTGCGGCACCAACGTCCGTAGGTGGCCGATGATCACGTCCTCCACGTCCGCCGGCAGCGGAGACCGGTTCTTGATGTCCAGCCGCTGGATCTCGTGCTCGCGGCCATCGCTTTCCCGCACTATGGGCTTGGTGTAGGTCAGCGTGAAACGGTCGGCCCGCTCGATCAGCGGTGCGATGTCCACGCCTCTCTCCGTCAGGCCCCGCTTCAGCTCATAGCCCTGCCCGTCGTCGCCGATGACCCCCAGCGCGGTGACATTGACGCCCAGGGCTCGCAGATTGGACGTGACCGTCCCGGCCGCGCCCGGACTGCAGCGGACGTCAACCACCTGGTAGGCCTCCAGGCCGGTCTCCAGCGAGACCTCGCTGAGCCGCCGGTCAATGATCAGGTACTTGTCCAGGAAAAAGTCGCCCACCACCAGCACGTGGATGTGAGAGAATCGGTCCAGCAGTTCGTCCAGCCGTGCCTGGTTCATACTACTTGTTACCCGTTCCTCAACAATGCAAGCACCCGGCGATACAGGTTCGGCAGTGTGGCGCGATGGTCACCGCGAATGTAAAAGCTCTCGCCGCCGTCCTGCACCGTGCGCACCAGGACGGTCTTGTATGGCCGGAAATAGTAGTGCGGATCAGAGCGGGGTGCCTCGTGATGATAGTCTGGTCCGAGGTGCAACAGGTCGAAGACGGCGGTGGTGAATTCGTTGATGCGTCGTCCTTCCTGGTGGGCCACGTTGCGGGCCATCGAGAGGGCTTTCAGATAGACCTCGGGGCCCATGACCGCCGTGCCCACGTTCAATAGCACACCGCCTTGCAGTTGGGACACGCTGTGGGCCAGGGTCAAAAAGTCCCGGTACGAGGTGGCACCCAGCGCGGCCCCGTCGCAAGAGGGGTGCTCGTGGATGATGTCGTAGCCGATGCCCACGTGGACCGTCACCGGCACCCGCAGCCGGTAGCCAGCGGCCAATATGCTGACCTGGCGGTGCGGAAACTGCTCCTCTTCAATCATCCGCCCGACCGCTTCGCCCAGGCCGAGGCCGTCGCGTGCGCCCTGCCGAATGGCCTCGTTGATGCGACCGGTCTCTTTCCACAACCCAAACTGGCCTTCCCGGATGTAGCGGGCCACGCTCTCGGTGGTCGCCCCGATGAGGGCCAGCTCGAAGTCGTGGATGGGGCCAGCGCCGTTCATACCGACGTGGGTGATGATCCCTCGCTCCATCAGGTCAATGACGAAACGCGACAGGCCGCGCTTGATGACGTGCGCGCCCATCATCAGGATCACCTGCCCCCCGGCCTGGTGCGCCCGCGCAACACGTTCGGCCACCTGTTCCAGGCCGGGATCATCAAAAGGTGGAATGTCGTCGTCCAGGTTCAGGACCTCAGCCAGTGCCATGTCGTGCTCGCGCTCTGAGAGGGGTTTGAGCTTGAGCTTGCTCCGGTCGAAGAGGGGATAGGGCATCGGTCAATCCTCTGCAAACAGATAGGCCAGCAGCCGCTCGTGCTGGCGAAAGTCGGGGATGATAAGATCGGCGCCGGCCTGGATCAGCCGCTCTCGCTTCCATTCGTTGATCCCCCGGCGGTTGGCCTCGTCGGAGGCGACCCCCACCGCGATGCCCCCCACGGACTTGGTGTCCTCGATCTCAACGTAGCCATCGCCAAAGGTCACGAGTTCGGGGCCGCTCATACGGTTTTCGTCGAGGATGCGCTCAATGACCATCCTCTTGGAGTAGTTCTGGTAATCGTCCAGCGCGCCGTAGATGTGGGCGAAGTACGGCGGCAGCCCCAGGGCCGCCGCCTCATCCAACACGTAGCCCTCGTCAGTCCCCGAGGCCAGATAGCAGATCACCCCCCGGTCACGCAGGGCCTCCAGCATCGGCACCGCGCCGGGCACCATCATCTCCGCTGGCTCGATCTCGCCGCTCTTCAGCCCGGCCACGCGCCCTTTGATGCGCTCCCACAACCGGTCGAGGTACATCCATTTGTATTCCAGTGGGGCCAGGGGCTCTCCCCCACGTTGGCGCATCTCATCACAGAGCTGGATCATCTGATAGATGGTTTGCTTGCCCGTCAGCCGGTCCACGAACTCGGTGACCACGGCGCACAGTTCTTCCTCGGACTCGTGTCGGGGGGTCTCCAGCAGGATCTCGACCATCATGGGGATCATCACCCCCTGCCACCCCTCGCGGATCAGCGAAATGGTGCCGTCAAAGTCGAACAGTGCGTGACGGATGTGGCCGCGTTGGATGTGGGGATTGATGACTTCAATGCGGGTGTCGTTCAAAAATCTCATTAGCCCCGTTATGCCCCACGCTCACTCAATTCCATAGCATATAGCAGCAAAGATGGCGTGGAGCACCACCCATTGGCCGTCCTCAGCGTGCTGCATACCGTCAGGGTGCCGGGAATCGGCGGGCACGATCACGCACACGTCCACCTTCTCTTTGAGCCGGCCGCCTTCGAAGCCCGTGATGCCGATAGTTGTGAGACCGCGTTCCCGTGCCACGTCCATCGCGCGCAACACGTTGGGCGAGTTGCCGCTGGAACTGATAGCCATGGCCACGTCGCCCGGCTCGGCCAGCGAAGCCAGCGGCTCGGCGAAGACCGTGTCGTAGCCACAGTCGTTGGCGTAGGCCGTTAAGAGTGGTGTGTTGTCGTTCAGGGATATTACCTTGAAGCGCGTCTTCCCCTCCTGCACCGTTCCCTTGCCCAGGTCACAGACAAAGTGGGAGGCCATGGCCGCGCTGCCGCCGTTGCCCATGACGAAGATGCGCTGGCCCTCGGTTCGGGCCCGCTTCAGGATGTCAATCACCTGAGCGATCTCGGCCAGGGGCATGTTTTGCAGAATTTTGCTCGTTTCTTCGAAGTATTGGTACGTGCTTCCCATGAATTCCTTTCCCTTTTCCAGGATGGTTCCCAAATAGGGTGACACGTGGCGTCGTAAGCCCGGCCTGGAGCTCGAATCTCCAGGCTAAGCAGCAGAAGGGGGCTGGAGGTACCCTATACGACCGTTCGAGCGCACCGATAGCCCGCCTTTAGCAGGATTGGGCTGCTCAGCCGGGGCATTTATGCCTCGGCTCGGAGCTTTCAACTTACCCTTTCAACGATCCGGCCAGAAGGCCGCGCATGAAATAGCGCCCCAGGAAAATGTACACCAGCAAGGTGGGTAACGCGGCTATCAAGGCTCCGGCCATCTGCACGTTCCACTCGACGATGTAGCTGCCCGCCAGGTTATTCAAACCGACAGTGATGGGCTGGGTCGCCGGGTTACTGGTGATCGTAACTGCGAACAGGAAATCATTCCAGATGGAGGTAAATTGCCAGATCATCACCACCACGAACCCTGGCATGGACAGCGGAAACAGTACGTGCCGGTAAACGCCAAAGATGTTCGCCCCGTCAATGCGGGCCGCTTCGACCAACTCTGTGGGCACGTTGGCGTAATAGTTGCGGAAGATCAGGGTGGTAATAGGAATGCCATAGATCACGTGGGTCAGAATCAGGCCGGGGATGGAGCCGTAGAGCCGTACGCCGAAGATGTTTATCTTCTGAAGCGTTTGCACCAGCGGGATGAGGATACTCTGATAGGGAATGAACATCCCAAACAGGAGCAGGAGGAAGAGCACATTAGAGCCCCGAAACTTCCACTTGGCCAATATGTATCCGTTGATCGAACCGATCATGGCCGAGAGAATAGTGGCCGGGATGGTGAGGTACACGCTGTTCATGAAGTTCACGTTCAGCCCACGGAATCCTTCTTCTACGCTGCCGAACCAGGCTTTGCTGAAGCTATCGAAGTGCAACCCCGAGGGCAAATGCCACATTCTGTACAGGCTCACCTCGGCGAAGCCCTTCATGCTGGTGACGAGCAAGACGTACACCGGCATCAGGTAGAAGAAGGCGAAGATAATCAAGACGCTGTAGATGAGGATGCGCTGCCAGCGTGTCTTTGGTCTGGCGCTTCCCCGGGGTTCATCCAGTTGCGTGGTCATAGCTCAGCCTCCGTGCGGGTGCTGTACACCAGGTATGGGACGATGAGGATGGCAACCATCACCAGCAATACGATAGCGATTGACGCTCCTCGGGCGAAGTGGTTGCCACGGAATGTGGTATCCCACATGAAGTAGGCCGGCACGTCGCAGGAGAAACCGATGCCGGGCCCGGTCATGGCTACGACGAGGTCGTAGATTTTGAGCGAGATGTGCCCCAGGATGATGACGGCACTGAGGGTGATTGGTTGCAAGAGCGGTAGGATGATGTGGCGTAGGATCTGCCATTCCGTGGCTCCATCCACCCGCGCTGCCTCGCGCAACTCGTCGGGGATGCCGCGCAGTCCGGCGAGGTACAGGGCCATGGTGTAGCCGGACATCTGCCAGGTGGCAGCGATGACCACGGCTATGATGCCAATTTTGGGGTCGGTATACCAGCCAGTTTTAAGGAAACCCAGGCCCAAGGAATCGAACAGCGAGTTGATCCCCGTGCTACCCAGCTCGGCGCTGCCCGGGTTAAGCAGCCAGCGCCAGACCACGCCGGTGACGATGAAGGAGATGGACATCGGAAACAGATAAATACTGCGGAAGAGCCCCTCTCCCCGTATGCGCCGGTCGAGCAGGATGGCCAGCACCAGTCCGATGACCAGACATGAGATTAGGAACAATGCCGTGAACACCACAGTGTTGCGCAGGTCAATTCGGAAGCGCTGGTTAGCGAACAGCTTCTGATAATTGCGCAGGCCGACCAGGGTAAAGTCGGGGAGGAGTTGATCCCATTTGGTCAGGGATACGTAGGCCGTCCAGCCGATAAATCCGTACACGAAAATGGCGATGGCGATAACTGAGGGGGTTAGTAGCAATATGGAGACTACCCGTTCCCAGGTCAGACGTCGCATGAGCACCCTCCACAAAGAAGTGAGGCAGCCCAAAACGCGGGGGAACGCGAGTGAGCTGCCTCACCGGTCAGTAACGTTTACTGGCAGACACCAGCGTCCACACACGCTTGCTGTAAGCCAGCCTGCGCGGCGGCCACATCACCACTGGCGACGAATAGGGTGATCACGTCTTTGTAGTCCGTGACCCAGGATTCCTTGGCCGCTGCCCCGTGAATCACGCTGGGTACGATGGCATCCTGGCTCCAGTCCACCATGGCCGATTGCAGATACTCGTTGAACAGAGCCGGATCGCAGTCGGTGCGGGCGCAGATGGAGCCTTTCTTCGGATTGAAGGCCTCCTGGCCCTCCAGGGAGCCACAGACCTTCAGCCAGTTGCGGGCGTTCTCTTCGTTCGGAGCGTTCTTTGGCAGGGCAAAGCTGTCGGACAGAGCGACGAAGATGCCGTCGGTGCCCGGCGGCGGTGCCCAGCCGTAGCCGTCGAAACCTTTGGACGTGAACCAGCCATCGGTCCAGTCGCCCATGATCATCATGCCCCCCGTGCCCGCGATCAGGAACTCGCCGGCGCTATCCCAGGTGTGGGCTGAGTGATCGGGGTTGGCGTAGCTGAGCATCATCTTGAAGTTCTCCAGTGCCTGGGTGACCCCCGGATCAGTCCACGGGGTGGCGCCGGTCCACAGGCCCTTGTACTTCTCAGCGCCCAGCGTGCCGGCCAGCACGTCCTCAAAGATGTGCCCGGCTTCCCAGCCATCCTTGGTGCCCATCACAAACGGCTGGATACCGGCCGCCTTGAGGGTCTCGGCCACATTCCTGAACTCCTCGAAGGTGGTCGGTGGGGTCAGGCCGTTGGCCTCGAAGACCGCTTTGTTGTACCACAGCACGTTGGAGCGATGGATGTTCACCGGGACGCCCCAGTAGTGGTCGTTGTACTTGAGGAGCGAGAGCAGATCCGCCGGGAAGACCGCTTCTAGTCCCTCGGAGGCGTAGATGTCATCCACGGGCTCGAGGTACTGTTCCGGGCTGTAGGTCTCGACCTCCAGGCCAGCGTGTAACTGGAAGGTGTCCGGCGGATCGCCGCCGATCAGGCGGGTCTTGAGCACGGCCTTAAAGTTGGTGCCTGCTCCGCCGGCCACGGTGGCGTTGACGATCTCGACGTCGGGATACTTCTCTTTGTAGATCTTGAACATCTCGGCCAGACCCTCGGCCTCGCCGCCGGCTGTCCACCAACTGCCGACCACGAGCTGGCCCTTGGGCCCGGCGGCGTACAGCATCTCTGGCTTGTTCTTGTCGTAGGTTGCCAGGAATGCCTCGGCCTCTGTCTCACTGGGCACATACAGTTTCCAGCCAGGGTAGATGAGGTCGGCATTGACGATCCTGGCGTAGGAACTATCTGCGAGGTGTTTCTGGTTGGTGAGGGCCATGATGGCCGGCCAGGAATAGGGATTGCCCAGGTACTTGTCGGCAATCTTGGCCAGCCAGTCACCAGCCAGCACAATGTAGTCCTGGCCTTCCTGCGCTGGCGGGGCGGCGAAGGCTGTGGGTGCGAAGACAGTTAACATGGCCGCGATCATGATCAGACTAATGAGCTTTTTCATTTTCCCCCTCCTTGAGAAATGGTTGGGCTTTGCATCATTGCCACAGGTCTTGACCGTTTCATTTCGTCGCCAGACATCCCTCCTTTCCGCTATCTGCCACCCACTATCAGCGTGCACAGCGAAAACCGAGATCGTCGTTGGCCGCTGTATCGCTGGTGGCGTTACGGGCGGTGGTGCGCACGAAATCGGCTGTCTCGAACCACCCCCCGCCCCGCACTACTTTAAACTGCTTTCCGTAGTACGGCGACTGGTAGCTGCTGCCGGGATATGCCTCGTACCAGTCGGCCGTCCACTCCCAGACGTTGCCGGCCATGTCGAGAACGCCGTAAGGACTGGCACCATCGGCGAAGCTGCCCACGGCCGTCGTTCCACGGATTCCACCGTCCTTGCCGTTGAACTTGTTCGGATCGTACTCGTTGCCCCATGGATACAGACGTGCATCGGTGCCCCGGGCGGCCTTCTCCCACTCGGCCTCAGTGGGCAGCCGCTTGCCCACCCATTGGCAGTAGGCCACGGCGTCGTTCCAACTGACGTAGACCACCGGGTGATTGTCCTTGCCCTCAGCCGCATCTCGCCAGATCCTGGAAAGCCCCACCTTCTCCGCGTCGGTCTGATAACCAGTGGTTTCCACGAACAGGGCAAAGTCGGCGTTGGTTACCTCGAACTTGTCAATCTCGAAGGCGGGCAGATCCACCTCGTGGGCCGGCGCTTCGTCCTTCCTGCCGTTGTCATTACCCATGGTGAAGGGACCGGCCGGAATTTCGACCATGATGTCGGTTACTGCCGGGCCCTCTTCCTCCTCCTCTGCGGGAGTAGGCAAAGGAGTCGGGGTAGGGGGAGGTGCCACCGGCGTGTTGGTGGGCACCACCTGGGCCTCTGTAGGTTCTGGAAGGGGTGTCTTGAATTCCACGGTTGGCGTACTGGTAGGAGTCGCAGTGGCCGACGGTGAAGGCCCGCAACTCACAATCAGGGCCAGGGACAATAAGAGTGATACTGGTAGCATCCGTTTCATGTTGCTGATTCTCCTCTTTAGCAAAACAGGCGGATTGTTTAAGAAACTGTGTCTTCAAGCGGCGAATCTAACCACGGGGACTCAGAGAGCAGAGCCCTCACGTGGCTAGAGTAGGTCTTCTCAGAATGTCATGCAGTACTAGTGCTACCCCTCCCATGACGCAAGCATCTGAACCGTAGGACGAAGCCATGATCCTGACCGTTTGCCGGGGCCAGGCCAGGGATCGTTCCTCGATGGTTCTCTCAATAGCGGGTAGAAGGTATTCGCTGGCCAGGCTTAGGACACCTCCCAGGATGACCAGTGCGGGATTAAGGGCGTTTATCAGGTTAGCGATGCCAACACCCAGGTAAACGCCTGTTTCTTCAAGGACTCGTTCTGCTGTCTCATCGCCCTCACTGGCAGCCTGAATGATAGTTGATATTGAGATTTGTTCCATTTGCCCTTTGCACAGTTCTACGATGCGACTTTCCCTGTGGCTCTCAGCGGCTCGCTGCGCACGTTTGATGATGGCTCTCTGACTGACCAGCGTCTCCCAGCATCCCCTGTTGCCGCAGTTACAAAGCTCCCCATTCTCGACGATAGTCATGTGCCCGATTTCGCCAGCGTAGCCACCGACCCCGCCGTAGAGTTTGCCTCCCAGCACGATACCACCACCCAGCCCAGCCCCCGCTGCCAGATATATGAAATCCTCGGTGTTTTGAGCTATACCCAGGTAGCGCTCGCCTAAGGCGGCAACATTGGCGTCGTTGTCAACAAACACAGGTATGCCAAGTTCACTGGTAAACACGTCTTTGATAGGGACATCTCGCCATCTGAGATTGGGAGCAAACAGAAGCACGCCGCTTGAGGAGTCAACTAGGCCGGGCACTCCAATGCCAATGCCCAGTAAGGAATCACCATCCGGCCCGGCAGCGGCGCGTGCATCTCGTGCAAGCTCAATGGCTAGGTTCAGAATAGTGTCCTGGTTTTGTGTTGGGTCAGTCTCCCTTTTGCTGCGCCACAAAATTCGTGCTCGGAAGTCGGTGAGGATGATTGAGATGAAATCAACACCTATCTCTAACCCTATGATGTTTCCCGCATTGGGGTTTAGATCTAACATTACAGCGCGGCGACCACCGTGTGAATTTCCCAGACCGACCTCCTTGATGAAACCACCGTCCAGTAGTTCTTTTACCAGGCTGGATACGGTGGTCTTGTTCAAGCCGGTCATCTGGGCCAGTTGAGACCGTGACAGAGGAGCAGTGCTACGCAAACAGTTAAGGATGATGGAGAGGTTTATCTCGCGTATTAGTGTCTGATCACCTGTGCGGAAGGCTTTTTTCACAACAGAATTCCTTACGATATCATTGCTCCGGTAATCGCGCCGCTTCGTTGGTTGAGAGGGTGGATAATTAGCTTTGGATTTCGTTACTACTCAGGCCAGCGGTTGAAACCGCGCCTGAGGAGCTAAAGCTGGCTGTCCACCTGCGTGGACAGGCGCGTCCACGCAGGTGGACGCTCGGCTGCAAGCCCTCTAGAGGCGATTTCAAT
>JAGGZG010000356.1 GCA_021162125.1 Anaerolineae bacterium | reverse complement strand
TATCCGCGTGGTGGGCCACACCAGCAAGGGCCGCATCAACAAACGACTACGCATCGAACTGGATGCGTAGTGGTGGGCCGGCCTGTTGCCAGTCGGCGGACGCATTTCAGGTTTGGCACAATTGGATGTTCTCTGTGATCGAGGAGTAGATCGTTTGTAGTTGTGGCCCAGGGTGGTGATGAGGAATGGGTGTGGAGAGCAATGGCTTACACCGGGTTATGCATTGCTCTTCGCGGCGATGGCGCGCTTCAGTTCGGCGAAAGCAGCTTCTTCGAAATCAATTCGTTCCTGGATGATGCGTCTCAGCCAATCTTCGACACTTAATTCTTGATGTAATCGAGCGAAAAAAGCGGCTCGAGAGGCGAGCTCAGGCGGCACAGGCATCGTCGTGGGAACAATTCTCTGCACCTGAATTGGCTCTTCCCAAGCCTCATCATCCTCGGCCTGCGCAATGACGATTTCGTCAATTTGTTCTTCTGGGAGAACTTCGGCTTTTCTTTTTGAGCTCATATCTGCCACCCCGTAATAATGCGAATCACATGGTTCGGCTTGAGTTGAAAAATGATCTTGAGTCGTCGTCCATTAGCGGTTTTTCCAATGAGTTGATACCGATCTCTGTATGATTTATTGCGACGTACCTGGAAATCAGAGAAGAAACACTCAACGGCCTCTTCAAACGTGACGTTGTGTGCTGCGAGCTTGTCTTTCTTAAAATCGTATTCGAAATCGGTGGGAATGAAGCGATGCCAATTCACCATTGCGTACCTCGTCCAAAAGCCGCCGTTGCCCGCCGTGAAGAATCGTTCAAATTGATTGTAATCGCTTTTTAAATTTTTGTCAACCAACAGGTCCTCCCGCAGGTCCTTTGAAACGTGAAACGAACCTGCTGGAGAGTCGGGGGTATCGGAGGGAGATAATGTTCAAAGATGTACCAGCTAAAGTGGATTTCATCGCCCAGGAACACGAGGTGCTCGAGTTCTGGGAGGAGACCAGTGCCTGGGAGAAGCGCCGCGACCTGAACCGTGGTAAGGAGCGTTGGTCATTCATTGACGGCCCGATCACTGCCAATAACCCAATGGGCGTTCACCACGCCTGGGGACGCACTTATAAGGACCTTTTTCACCGCTATCGGGCCATGCGAGGCTACGATATTCGCTACCAGAATGGCTTTGACTGCCAGGGGTTGTGGATTGAGGTCGAGGTCGAGAAAGAACTCGGTTTCAAGTCCAAGCGCGACATCGAGAGCTACGGCATTGGCCCCTTCGTCAACCTCTGCAAGCGGCGTGTGCTCAAGTATGCCGCCGTACAGACCGAACAGTCCATGCGCCTCGGCTTTTGGATGGACTGGAATGACCCTGACCAGCTTCGCTGGCTGGAGAGGAAGATGGCCGAGGACCCGCAGCAGACGATCACCGTTGATGGGCCGCTGGGGCCGGTGACCGCCACAGTGGAACAGATCGTTGGCCGGCTGGGTCTGCCGGAACTGGGTGGCTCGTACTTCACTTTCTCCGACGAGAACAACTACTGCATCTGGACCGCGCTCAAAAAGTGCTACGAGAAAGGTTGGATATACAAAGGCCACGACGTGATGCCCTGGTGCGCCCGCTGTGGCACGGGTATCAGCCAGCACGAAATCGTCACCGAAGGCTACCAGGAGTTGACCCATCCCAGCATTTTCCTGCGTTTCCCGCTGCGCAACCGCGACGGCGAAAGTTTGCTGGTGTGGACTACTACTCCCTGGACGCTGACCAGCAACGTCGCGGCGGCAGTACATCCTGAGCTACCCTACGTGCTGGTGCAGAACGGTGAACACAAATTCTGGCTCTCCAAAGGTGCGATGTACAGCGCGCTTCAGGGTGAGTATACCATCCTTGACGAGAAACCGGGCGTGGAGCTGGAGGGCTGGACCTACGATGGCCCCTTCGATGATTTGCCAGCCCAGCAGGCCGTGCAGGAGTCACTGGGCGTCAGCTCGGTACAGGCCCATCGCGTCATTCTCTGGGATGAGGTGGGCGAAACCGAGGGCACGGGCATCGTGCACATCGCCCCGGGCTGTGGCGCGGAGGACTTCCAATTGAGCAAGGAGTACAACCTGCCGGTCATCGCCCCGCTGGACGAGTCCGGTGTGTACGTGGAGGGGTTCGCCTGGCTCACCGGTATGAGCGTGAACGACGTGACCCAGCCCATCTTCGACGACCTGGCTCGCAAAGGGCTGGTTTATCGCATTGAGGACTACACCCACCGCTATCCGGTGTGCTGGCGCTGTGGCGAGGAACTGGTCTTCCGCCTGGTGGACGAGTGGTTCATCAGCATGGGCGAGCAACTCGATAAGCCGTATGAGGAGGTCACGCCGGAGGAAAAAGAGAACAACCTGCGCTACCAGATCATGGAGGTGGTGCAGGACACGCGCTGGATCCCTGACTTCGGCTTCGACCGCGAGATGGACTGGCTGCGCAACATGCACGACTGGATGATCTCCAAGAAGCGTTATTGGGGTCTGGCCCTGCCCATCTGGGAGTGCACTGAGTGCGGGCATTTCGAGGTGATCGGCAGCGAGTACGAGTTGAAGGAGCGCGCCGTCGAGGGTTGGGAGGTCTTCGAGGGCCATACTCCGCACCGCCCGTGGATAGATGCGGTCAAGATTCGGTGCCAGAAGTGTGGAGCGCTCGTCAGCCGCGTCGCCGACGTGGGCAACCCCTGGCTGGACGCGGGCATCGTTGCCTTTTCAACGCTGCAATATCGCCACAACCGCGACTACTGGGCCCGCTGGTTTCCGGCGGATCTGATCACCGAGAGCTTTCCGGGACAGTTCCGCAACTGGTTCTACTCCTTGCTGGCCATGAGCACCATCATGGAGCGCAAGGCCCCTTTCCGCACGGTGCAGACCTACGCTACCCTCTTCGCCGAGGATGGCCGGCCGATGCACAAATCGTGGGGCAATGCCATCTGGTTCGACGATGCCGCCGAGACAATGGGCGTGGACGTGATGCGTTGGATGTACTGCGCTCACCGCCCGGAGAGCAACCTGCTGTTTGGTTATCACCGCGCAGACGAGACACGGCGGCGGTTCATCCTGCCGCTGTGGAACGTGTACAGCTTCTTCGTGACCTACGCTAACCTCGACGGATGGGAGCCTGGAGACACGCGACTTGCTGCCCTTCCTTTGCAACTTCTTGATCGGTGGATCCTCTCCAGGCTGCAAACTGTCATCCGTGACGTGACCGACCGGATGGACGACTACGACGTCTACGGAGCGACCATGCCACTGGAGGCTTTCGTGGACGATCTCACCAACTGGTACGTGCGGCGCAGCCGCCGTCGCTTCTGGCGTGGGGCGGGCGAGGACGACGCTGACAAAGAGGCGGCCTACAGTACGCTCTATACCTGCCTGACCACGCTCTGCCGGCTGCTGGCTCCGTTCACCCCTTTCATCGTGGAGGCGATGTACCAGAACCTGGTGCGCTCGGTGGATGACAGCGCGCCGGAGAGCGTTCATCTCCAGGATTGGCCTGTGCCTGACGAGTCGCTGGTGGACGAGGAGTTGATGGCCGATATGGAGCTGGCGATCAAGGTGAGCAGTCTGGGTCGCTCGGCGCGCAGCACCTCGGGCATCAAACTGCGCCAGCCGCTGGCCAAAGCGGCGGTCGTCGTCTCGGATGCAGACCGTGTCCGCTTGGAACGTCTGGCCGACGTGGTGATGGATGAGCTGAACATCAAGGAGCTGGTCTTCACCACCGACGCAGACGAGCTGGTGACCTACGAGATCGGCTTGCTGCCCAGTGTGCTGGGTAAGAAGTATGGCTCGCGCTTTCCTAAATTGCGCGCTGCCGTCGCCGCGATGGACGCAGCCGCGCTGGCTCGCCGCTTCAAGGCCGGGCTCAGTGCAGACGTTGAGTTAGACGACGGCACGATCACGCTGCTCCCAGAAGAGGTCGAGGTACGCACGGTTCCCCGCGAAGGCTATGCCATCGCCGAGGAGAGCGGTATCCTGGTCGGCGTGGACGTGCGCATCACCCCGAAGCTGGCCCAGGAGGGGCTGGCCCGTGACGTGGTGCGCCGCATCCAGACCATGCGTAAGGACGCTGGCTTCGACATCGCCGACCGCATCACGACCACATACCAGGCGGGGCCCAAGCTGGCCGCAGCGTTCGATGCCTTCGCCGATTACATCGCTGCTGAAACTCTGTCCACTCGCCTGGTGGCCGGTCCACCGCCGGAGGAAGCCTACACACAGAGCTTTACTCTGGACGGCGAGGAATTGATTGTGGGCATCGAGCGATAGAGTCAAATAACCGTGGGGCGGGCGACAGGTAATCGTAGTCCAACCATCGCCTACTTCGCGTTTACTTACTTGCATTTTTGGAAGCAATGGGCTACAATAGAGCCCGTTCCGCTAGGGGGATAATCGAGATACCGGAACGAGGAGGTGGGTCCATGGTCATCAGAAGCCGGGAAGAACTGCGGCGGATGCTCGAGGAAGAGCGGGCCAGTTTGTTGAAAAGACTGGGCCGTGAGATCATCGTGGAGCACGAGAATCTGGGCTATGGCAATCACATGGCTGACGATGCGACCGAGGCCTACGAGCAAGTCAAGGACCTGGCAGTACGGCAGACGTTGGAACGCACGCTGCGGGACGTGGAGTATGCCTTGCAGCGGTTCAAGGATGGCACTTATGGCGTCTGCGAGGTCTGCCACAAGGAAATTGACTGGGCGCGTCTGGAGGCCAAGCCGTACGCTACGCTGTGCATCCGTTGCCAGCAAATCCGTGAGCAGGGGCTGACCTAATCGCCGGAGAGGTGTATATCTTGATACGGGAAAAGTGGGAAAAACTAATCTTGCCTGTGGTCGCCGTGCTGATTCTCGTGGCGGATCAGGTCAGCAAATATCTGGTGGTCACTTACATGGAGCTCGGTGAGTCCTGGTCACCTATACCGGCCCTGGAGCGATTGTTTGTCTTCCGCTACGCGACCAACACTGGCGTGGCTTTCGGGCTCTTTCCCAATAAGGGATACTTGTTCATGGTCATCGCCATGGCGGTGGTGGTGATTATCGTGCTCTACTATCGGCATTTGCCACGGGGCCAGTGGTTGATCAGGATCAGTCTGGGCCTGCAACTGGGCGGTGCGTTGGGCAATCTGTTGGATCGGGTGCGGCTTGGTCGCGTGACTGACTTTATTGACTTTCGCATTTGGCCGGTGTTTAACCTGGCGGATATGTCCATCGTCGCCGGGGTATCTATCCTGGCTTTCTCGCTGCTGCGTGAGGATTGGTTGGAGCGGAAACAGCACGGCACGGAGGGTATCGAGGGGAAGAAGGGCAAGAAAGGGAGCAGCCTGCCCCTGTCGGACTAGAGCGTTGTCAGGGTAGTCTTGGCGGCGTTGAGAATGGCGATGCGTCAGATTAGAGTTGACCGGGCGCTGGGGAAGGCGCGAAGCTGATGTCGAGGCCGAGGTTGGGTTCCTCGGCCTTTTCGTTGGGAGCGATAGCGTGGAAGAGCGGACAATTGTTTTGACAGTGATGGTCGCCGGTGAGCGTCTGGATAAATATCTGGCGCAGGCGATATCCGATCTGTCGCGCGCGCAGGTGCAGCGCCTGATCGCGGCCGGCCGGGTCACTGTTAACGGTGTGGGTGTCAACAAGGCCAGCCTGCGCCTGGAGGCGGGCGACGAGGTCGTGGTCCGTGTGCCTCCGCCGGAATCCACCGAGGTCCACCCCGAGGCCATCCCACTGAGCATCGTTTATGAGGACGACGACTTGTTGGTGATTGACAAGCCGGCGGGTATGGTGGTGCATCCGGCGCATGGTCACCGCTCTGGCACGCTGGTCAACGCCCTGCTGTCCCGTTACCCACAGCTCGCCGAGGTCGGTGGGGCGGAACGGGCGGGGATCGTTCATCGCCTGGACAAAGACACCTCCGGCCTGATACTGGTGGCCAAGAACGAGGCCGCGCAGCAGGAACTCCAGCGACAGTTCAAGCACCACGCAGTGGAGAAGGTGTACCTGGCCCTGGTGGAAGGGCGGCTGGAGCCGGAGCAGGGCCTCATCGATGCGCCCATCGGCCGGGATAAGCAGCAGCGCAAGCGAATGGCGGTGGTGCGCAGCGGACGCCAGGCCAGCACTGCCTATCGGGTAATTGAGCGTTTCGAGGATCACACCCTGGTCGAGGTCCGGCCCCAGACCGGGCGGACGCATCAGATTCGGGTGCATTTCGCGTTCATCGGCCATCCGCTCGTCGGCGACCGGGTGTACGGTTATCGCCGCCAGCGCCTGGGGCTCGGGCGGCAGTTTCTGCACGCGCAGGCTCTCAGCTTCCGCCTGCCGTCCAGCGGCGAGGTGGTGGAGTTTCATTCGCCGCTGCCGGATGACCTGCGGCAGGTGTTGGCCGATCTGCGGGCGCGGTAGAACTGCTGTGCTGTTTTTGGCTTGACGGTGGT
>JAGGZG010000163.1 GCA_021162125.1 Anaerolineae bacterium | reverse complement strand
GCGTAGGTGTGGGCGTGGGGGTCTTCGTCGCTTTTGGTGTGGCCGTCGGCGGGCGGCGGGTGGGGGTCGGTTTGGACAGGATGACCAGGCTGGCCTCGTCCCAGTTGGCGACGAGGTGCTTCATTGCCCATTCCGGGTTGGAATACGTGAACACCGTGATGGTCGAGTTCTGGGCCACGGCTTCGACCGAAAACTGGTGCCAGTCTGGATAATTGTTGAACTCAGAGCTCCAGACGACGGTGCCAGCCAGGGCATTCGTCCCTCCAGTGGGGTCAATGCCGATCTTCATGTGCAACGGGCCCGGCTGCTTGCTTTCATCGTCGTCGTAGACGTACATGCTCCCCCAAATAGTGAAGCGTACCCGTGAGCCTTTAGGAATGCCTGAGACCCGCTGGTAAAGGCCCGCCAGGTGCGTGCTGTAGATGATGCCATATTGCTGCGCCTTTGCCCCCTGGTGGGTGCGGATTGCTTCGCTTGTGAGTCCGAACTCAGGTCGCCTGTTCTTCCAGAGGGGCGGTTGATCGCCTTCGTCCACGTACCAGCCTACCCAGCCGTCGGCTACCTTCAGCTCGCCTTCACCGTCCTGGTAGTGAAAGCCCCCCTCGAAGCCAGGATTGGCGAGCAGATTGCCACCCTGGCGGGGTGGCGCGGCAAGAATCAGGGCCGGGGTGCTGAGCACCAGCAAAGTGATGATCAGCAAAGTCGTTGCTATCAGGTAATGCGATTTCATCATCGTTCCTCCTCAATATCAAATTCAGTCGTGGCGTGACTGAGGCATGGTCAGTTGGTAGGGTTATTCCAATATCGCGTACTCGTCACCTGGCTGTCCATTTTCATCCAGCACCGGCAGGTGATACATGGTCTGCAATTCGTACCAGCCCACCCGTAGCCGGTGGCGGGCCGGGTCATACGGTTCGCTCAACGTGAGCCGATGTTCGTCCAGGATGACGTCGCCGGGACGCCACCAACTCGTGGGATAATATCCCCCGGCCGGATAGCCGTCGCTCTGTGCCAGGACACGCTCCCCATCCATGTCCACCAGGTGGACGAAAACGGTGTAATCGGTGGCGATGGCCACCGTCGCCTGCCAGCGCAGGCGTACCCTCAACGTGCCGTCCGCCTCCACTTCAACGTCGTGTCCCAGTAACGTCAACCCCTCGGCGAAGCGGACCTCGGGTGCGGCGCTCGCCTCGGCGGGCGTGGCGGTGAAGACCACGTACAGCAGATGGGGCGTGGTCTCCAGGTCCCCCTGCTCCAGCGCTCCCTCGCGCACGGTGATGAGCGACCCGGCCGGCAGCCACTCCACATAAGGGCGCAGGTCCTCGTACGGCCACAGGGCCAGGAACACCGTCTCGCCGGGCACGGGGCGGGGGCGGGTATCCTCCCCCAGGATGGTGAGCGCGTCCGAGTCCGGCACTAAAAAGCGCACCGTGGGCCGCTGATCCCACAGCCGGTTGGCCAGCACTGCGCGGCGTCCCGGCAATAGTTCACCAGCCGTGGCCGTCAGTCCCCTGCCGTCCCAGCCCATGCCCAGGAAGCGGTTGATTTCCACCGCAAGCTGAACCTCGCCGGCCTCGAAAGCGTAGCCCAGCGCCGGGTTGCGTGCGTGCCGCCCGAAATAATCCCAGATGGTGCTGCCCACGGTGACGGCCAGCACGGCGACGATCACGCCGGACGCCAGGCCAGGGCGCGTCCGTTTCGCCAGCCATTGCCATCCCGCCTCGAGGCCCACCGCGGCCGGGATGATCGTCACAGGCAAAATACCCACGGCGCGCAGAAAATGGGGGGCGTCTTCGGCGAGGATGGTTGGCAGAAGGAGGGTGGCGATCCAGATGAGGGTGAAAGCGTACGCTGGTTGCCGCCGTCCTCGGTCAGCGCAAATGCCCAGACCAACAACGAAAAAGGCGGCAGTCAGCGGATCGAAGAGCGGACGCCACGGTACGTTGTGGCGTGGAATGAAGTCCCCGCGCCAGAAAAATAGTCCCAGGGCACGTACGAGATGTCGGCCCAGCGTACCCCACGGGTCTCCGCCGTTGATCGCCGGGTTGAAAATGGATACCTGTCCGGCTCGCTGCATGAACTCGTGCCAGTGCAGCACTCCGTAGACCAGCAGTGGAGCCAGTATCAGGCCGGTGGCCAGCGCAAGGTACAGTAGGCCAGACCAATGGGGACGGGTCTTGTCAAAGATCAACTGATAAAGAACGAATAGGGCCAGGGCCAGCACGGTGAACCGGGCAGCCGTGTACGTGTAAAAGGTCAGGCCGTATAGAATGCCGCTGGCGACGTAATGCCACCTCTTCCCTGTCTTCAGGCCACGCCAGAATTGCCACAGGGCCAAAGCCAGGAACAGGGGCAGGGCCACCGCCCGTAAGCCGATGCGGCTCAGGTTCAGCGGCCAGACCAGCCCGGCGATGAGTACCGCGCTCAGCGCGCCGACTCGCCGTCCAAACATCGCCCGCGCCAGCAGGTAGGTGGCCGGGACAGTTAGTGTGCCCAGCACGGCGGCCACGATGCGGATTGCGCCGGGGCTACGGCCCAACAGGCTCACACTCAGAGCGACCAAGTAGATGAACAGGGGTTCGCGCCCGTTGTTCGCTGTGAAAAATATGGGCCGTGCTCCACCCAAAACGCGCAGGGCATCCAGGCCATTGAATGCCTCGTCGTGGTAGAGCCCTGGGGGAATGTGACCAATGGCGTAGAAGCGCAACACTAACGCCACGACCATCACCCCTCCCAGCACGGCCCATTCTGTGCGGGATAAACGTCTGAAAAGTGCTCTCACCCCCTGTTCCCCTTTGCCCACGGGGGCGTATTATATCATAAGACGGGCATTTGTCAATTTTTAAGAATTGTGCTAATTACCCATAACGCGGCCTCCGGCCGCAACCAATCCAGGGGACGCAGATAAACGCGGATGAACGCTGGTCTTTACATTCAGTACTTTTG
>JAGGZG010000169.1 GCA_021162125.1 Anaerolineae bacterium | reverse complement strand
GCCGGGGACGGCGCGCTCGGAGGGGGAGGTTATCTTGTCGCCGTATTTCTGCACCAAGCGCAGCACGGCCGTCTTCAGCCCGGAGAAGCTGAAATCGTAGGTGTCCTTCAGCCAGGCGCGGGGCAGTTTAAAGGCGGTGGGGTTACCCAATTTCGCCGCCTGCTCGATGGCCGGGCCGCCGGGATAAGGCAGCCCCAGCAGTCGCCCCACTTTGTCAAAAGCCTCGCCCGCCGCGTCGTCAATCGTCCCCCCCAATCGCTCGTACTGGCCGTAATCGCGCATCAGGATGAGTTCCGTGTGGCCGCCGGAGACGACCAGGCAGAGCAGGGGAAACTCCGGCGCGGGGTGCTGTCCGGCCTCCGGAATCTCCAGCCAGTTGGTGTACACGTGGGCCTCGATGTGGTTCACCCCGATCAACGGCAATCCACGGCCAAAAGCCAGCCCTTTGGCCGTGTTCACCCCCACCAGAAGCGAGCCGGGCAGCCCCGGCCCATAGGTCACGGCCACCGCCGCCAGATCGTCCCAGGTGAGGTGCGCATCGTCCATCGCCTGCCGGATTACCGGCAGGATGTCCACGATGTGCTGGCGGGAGGCCATCTCCGGGAACACCCCGCCGTACTGGGCGTGGAGGTCTACCTGGGAGGCCACGACGTTGGAGCGAATGGTTCGCCCGTCGGCGACCACCGCCGCTGCCGTCTCGTCGCACGAGGTTTCGATGCCCAGAATGTTGGTCATAGGATGCTCCTCTCAGGTGACTGTCACCTGACCTGACCTGAGTGCGGCCTGCACTGCTTGCAGCAGCACTTCTTCTTCTCTCTTAAAAACAGTCCTCGGGTCCAGGCACAGCCGGTCGTTCTCTATGCGGCTGATGACCGGCGGATCACCGGCCCGCAACCGGGCGGCCAGCGCGTCCGGTGAATCAACCTCCAGGGCCACCAGCCACGTGGGCAGAGTCTCACCGGGGAGCGAACCGCCACCCACGGTGGATCGTCCCTCGGTCACGGTGGCCCGTGCCCCTGCCTGGCACAATTCCTGCGCCCAGCGCTCCGCCCGCTGCTTGAGCGCATCCGGTGGGGCGGCGATCATCTGCCAGACGGGGACCTTATCCACTGCTTCGCCCTTGAGATAATGCAGCAGCGTGGCCTGCAAACCAGCCAGCGTGGTCTTGTCCACCCGCAGCGCGCGGGTGAGCGGGTGCTGTCGCAGCCGGGCGATGAGCTCCGCCCGGCCCAGGATGATCCCCGCCTGCGGGCCGCCCAGCAGCTTGTCACCGCTGCACGAAACCACGTCCGCCCCGGCGGCTACGCTCTCCTGGATGGTCGGTTCGTGAGCCAGGCCGAAGGCCGCCGTATCCAGCAGGGTGCCACTGCCCAGGTCGTCGAACACCAGCAGGCCCTGCTCCCTGGCCAGGGTGACCAGTTCGTTCAACGGCACCTCCGCCGTGAAACCGATGAGCCGAAAATTGGAATGGTGGGCGCGCATCAAGGCTGCTGTCTCCGGTCCGATGGCCGCCCGATAGTCGCGCAGGTGGGTGCGATTGGTGGTGCCCACCTCGACCAGGCGCGCCCCGCTCTGGCGCATCACGTCCGGGATGCGGAATCCCCCGCCGATTTCGATGAGCTGGCTGCGGGAGATGATCACCTCTTGCCCGTGGGCCAGCGCGGTGAGCGTGAGCAACACGGCACCGGCGTTGTTGTTGACCACCAACGCCGCCTCTGCCCCAGTCAGGCGACAAAGGAGCTGTTCGGCGTGCACGTAGCGCGAGCCCCGCCGTCCGGCATCCAGGTCGTATTCCAGGTTTGTGTATCCCTGGGCAGCAGCGGTCATCGCTGCCCGAGTCTCCGCACTCAGTGGGGCACGCCCTAGGTTAGTGTGGATGATTACCCCGCTGGCGTTGATCACCGGGCGCAGGGTGGGACGGGCCAGGACGCTCAGGTAGGCCCCGGCGCGGGCCGCGATCTCGTCTATTGGTGGGCAGGGAGCGCCGCCGCGAATCTGGTGACGTGCGGCGTCCAGGGCGTGGCGCAGCCCCTCGACGGTGAGCTCGTGGCCGTATGTTTGAACTAGGTTGTGGACAGCAGGCTCTTGCAAGAGCCGGTCCACGCTGGGCAGCTTGCGCAGTTCATCGCGCATAACCGTGCCTCCGGTTTTACTATGCCAAGCGCACATTGAGAGATGTGAGGGCCGATTAATATTGATGGACCCGCCGGGTAGCCAGACGTGGTGCGTGCGGCGTATTGCGAGGAGTCGCTCGCAATAAAACGTAGCGCGGAACACGCAATACGTGTCTGGCACCGGAAGCGCGTCTCGGTTGCATATTTAACAAGACTGCGCTGCGCTAAATCAGGAAGTATCGCGGGTAGTGAAAAAAGTCTCCAGCAGGGCGAAGACCCCTATCAAGAGAACGGCCACTATCCAGTGCAGGGCGCGGATCATCTGCAGCCAGGCGCAGATGACGAAAAATAGCGCGGCCCAGGCGCTCTGCCGGATCGGGCGACGCACGTCCTCCGATGCCGCCTCCGCTCTGGCAAAGCGGGCGTTCAGGTAAAACGCCAGGGGGACGAAGGTGGCGGCCAGTCCAACGAAGAGCAGGATGAAAAACGCCACCCGGGCAGGGAGAGGGGCGCGGGTGAAGAAAATCAACCACGCCAGCCCTGCCCAGCTCAGCATGGCAATCACGACGGCTACCAGGATAATGGCCCTGCGGCTCATTGACTCCTCCTCGTCTTCCATTGTACCTCAGAGGCGGAAAGAATGCAAGGGGCAAGATGAGGAAGCACCCTCCCGCAGGTTCCAAACCTGCGGGAGGGTAAGTGAGACGTAACAGGTTTGCCAAGTCAGCGGTTGTGTGGTATATTTTATGATAGTTCCGACAAGTGTGGAGAACCTTATCCCCCAATAATTGAGGACACTGGAAAGGAGCAATGAAATGCCAGGTTTACCTGCGTTTGTCCTGAAAAAGCTCTACGTGAAAGGAAGCCTGAAAAATACGGACGGCGGGTTTTCGCTAAGCATCAGGAACACCCTAGCTCCCGGCACCATCATCGGCTTTGAACCTTTGCAGATTGACGGCCAGTCCTACCCGCTGGAAAAGACTTCACTACAAGTCGGCGAGACGAGCCTTCCGGCGACCGAGATCTCGGCCACCGCGCCCTACCAGTTTCCCCTCAACGCCACGGCCACTATCCAGGTGGCGGGTGAGACGTTGGCTCCCGGCGTGCACCAAATTGTGATTACCGTTCGTACCCAGGAGGTGGGTGAGCTCAAGATCTCGGTCAGCGATACCATTTAGCCCGGGCAGTGTATTGGGGGTTTGCGGGCCCGCTCGTGGAGAGCGGGCCTTTGCGTTGCATTCTTGACCGGACACTTGTCCGGTGAAACCGGTGCGAGCGTTCTTCAACCACATTTCCAGCATGAAATACCCCCGTGGCTATGAGCAATTTTCGCTTTAGGGCAAATGTGGTATAATAAACCCACGGAGGTTTTGCCGCATGGCCTTGCTCCTGTATCTACCTTTTCTGGGCGTGGTTATCTTGGCCAATTTTGGCGCGGAGAGCCGTACCGCGCGCAGGTTGACTTACGCCGCGCTCAGCGGGTGGAATTTAACTATGATTGCTGGCGGGCTGCTCGTTTTGCTCAACTCGCTTACGGGCAGCCCGCAGGTGTCGCAGGCTAATAACGCTGCTCTCACCCTGCTGCTCACCGGCGCGGTGGCCAGCCTACCGCTCCTGGACGGCGTGCGTCGGACGCTGGCCCAGTGGCTGAGCCTTGATCCCGATTCGCCTCTGCACGCCACGGCCCTGGTCTTCGCCGTGTACTTCGCTGGCCTGACCATGGTTCAGGTCCAACTCCTCGGCGACCTGTCCCAGCTCGCTTTGCCGGAGAATCGCCTGTCCTGGTGGGACGTGGTCTTCGGCAACGTGCCTCTGCTGCTCATCGCGCTGGCCGGGGTGGGCCTGGGGCTGCGGCGGAACTGGCGCGAGACGCTGGAGCGCCTGGGCCTGGAGGCGGTCTCCGCCCGGCAGCTTGGCGTGGCCGCCGGTGCGGTGGTAGGCCTCCTGGCCCTGGACTACGGCGTGCTGTGGGGTTGGGGGCGGCTCGATCCAACCAGTCACGCCCTGTCTGGCAGGATCGTTACAAACCTGTTCGCCAATCTGACCACGCCCGGAGCCGCGCTGATCGTGGCACTATCGGCGAGCGTCACCGAGGAAGTGCTTTTCCGGGGAGCGCTCCAACCGCGCTTCGGATTGTGGGTGACTGCCGCGTTATTCAGCATCGGCCATCTCCAGTACGGCCTCTCTCTGGCCACCCTGGAGATGCTGGCCATCGGCTTGTTCCTGGGCGTGTTGCGCCAGCGAACTAACACCACCACCTGTGTCTTAGTGCACCTGGCATACGATTTTCTGGACCTGATACTCTTGCCAGTATTCCCGTACATGATGACTCACTCTTAAATTTGGCCATTTCGGATTTTGTAGGAGGTACCTTCGTGGACATCATTTCCCTGCTGAAGAACCTTTCTGAGACGTCGGGTGTCTCTGGATACGAAGATCAAGTGCGCGAGGCCGTTGTCGAGGTCTTTGGACGCTACGCTGATGAGGTGCGCACCGACACCCTGGGCAATGTCATCGCCCTCAAGCGAGGAACGGGTGAGATGGAGCCCCGGCGCAGCATCATGCTGGCCGGACACACGGACGAGATCGGGCTGATGGTCACCCAAATTGAGAAAGGCTTTTTGCATTTCACCGGGGTGGGGGGCTTTGACCCGCGTGTCCTTCTGGGCCAGGAGGTTATCGTCCACGGCCGGCGGACCCTGCCGGGCATCATCGGCAGCCGCCCGCCCCACGTCCTGCCGCCGGAGGAGCGGGAGAAGACCATCCCCATGGACAAGCTGTTCATTGACGTGGGCCTACCCCCGGACGAAGTGACGGCCCTGGTGCGCGTCGGCGACCTGGTCACGGTGCGGCGCGAGTTGACCCCGCTCCAGGGCGATTTCGTGGCCGGCAAAGCGTTCGACGACCGCACTGCGGTGGTGGCTATCGCCGCGTGCTTGGAGCAACTGGCCGGGATGCGGCACGCCTGGGACGTGTACGCGGTGGGTACTTCACAAGAGGAAGTGGGCCTGCGTGGGGCGATAACCAGCGCCTACGGCCTGGCACCCGACGTGGGTATTGCCATTGACGTCACTTTCGGCGACCAGCCTGGCATCCCGGCGGCGGAAACCGTTGAGATGAATAAGGGACCGGCCATCGCCTACGGGCCGAACATCCATCCCGTCCTGTACGAAGCCCTGGTGGAGACGGCGAAATCACTGGAACTGCCGTACCAGGTGGAGCCTGCCCCTGGCCGCACCGGTACCGATGCCTGGGCCATCCAGGTGACCCGCAGCGGCATCCCCACGGCACTGATCGGTATTCCTCTGCGCAACATGCACACTTCGGTGGAGACGGTGTCGGTGAAGGACGTTGAGCGCACGGGGCGGCTGCTGGCTGCTTTCATCGCCCGGCTCGACGCCGAATTTATGCACCGGTTGGCCTGGAGGCCGGCCGAGGCCCCTGAGGAGAAGTGAGGAGGAGAAGTGATACTAAAGGAGCTATCGGAAGCGTTTGGGGTATCGGGCCACGAGGAAGCCGTGCGCCAGGTTATCTTCGATGCTGTTCGCGACGACGTGGACGAATACGAGGTGGATAGCATCGGTAACCTGATCACCCTTCGACGGGGCTCAGCGCAGGCCCGCAAGCACGGCACGAGCGGTGCCCCACTCAAAGTGATGGTCGCCGCCCACATGGACGAGGTCGGCCTGATGATCACTCACATCGAGGACAACGGCCAGTTGCGATTCGCCAAGGTGGGCGGGATTGACGACCGCATTCTCCTTGCGAAGGCAGTGTACGTCGGCGACAAGAAAGTGCCCGGCGTGATCGGCGTCAAGCCGATCCATCTCCAGGAGAGAAAAGAGCGCAACCAGGTCATCAAGTGTGACAAAATGACCATTGACATCGGGGCGACGAGCAAAGCCGAGGCCGAGCAGATGGTCGGCATCGGTGACTACGTAGCCTTCGCCACGAGCTTCGCCGACCTGGGGCCGACGCTCAAGGGCAAGGCCTTCGACGACCGGGCCGGGTGCGCGGTGCTGGTGGAGATCATCAAGGGCGGGCCGTACCCCTGCGATCTGTATGGCGTGTTCACCGTGCAAGAGGAAGTGGGCCTGCGCGGGGCACGGGTGGCAGCCTACGCCATTGAGCCAGACGTGGCTTTCGTGCTGGAGGGCACCATCTGCGACGACATGCCCAAGAAGAAGGACGTGAGTCCTACCACCGAACTGGGCAAGGGCCCGGCGATCACGGTCATGGACCGCTCCTTCATCGCCGACCGCCGTCTGGTGCAGCTCCTGGTAGATACGGCGACGGAACTGGGCATCCCCTATCAGTTCAAGCAGCCGTTGATGGGCGGCACCGACGCCGGGGCTATCCACAAGACCAAAATGGGTGTGCCCTCGGCCGTCGTGTCTGTGCCATCGCGCTACATCCACTCGCCAGTGTGCTTGCTCAGCAAATCCGATTTCGAGAACGCCGTGCGCCTGATGCAGGAAACACTGCGGCGCTTGACCCCAGCTACGATTGGGAAGAACGAGTAACTCTTCAGGGAGGTATCTTTCGTGAAAGAGCTTATCAAGAAACTGGTAGAGACCTACGGGCCCTCTGGCAACGAGGAACAGATACGGGAGATTATCCGCGCGGAGATCGCCGGCCTGGCCGACGAGGTGCGCACCGACGCCCTGGGCAATCTCATCGCCCGCAAACGTGGCGGGAGCAACGGCAAACGGGTGATGCTCGCTGCGCACATGGATGAGATCGGGGTGATCGTTACCCACGTGGATGAGAAGGGATTCCTGCGCTTCGGGCCGGTGGGTGGGGTCTGGCCTCACACCCTGCTGGGCGGGCGTGTAGTCTTCGCCGACGGCACAGTGGGGGTCATCGGTACGGAGAAGATTGAGGACGAGAATCGCAAGAAAGTGATCCCGCTGGACAAGCTGTTCATTGACGTGGGGGCAGTGGACAAGGAGTCCGTGCCCGTGCGGGTGGGGGACGTGGCCGGTTTTCAGCGCCCGTTCGCCGACCTGGGCAAGCGGCTGGTGGCTAAGTCTTTCGACGACCGCATTGGCTGCGCGATTCTCATTCAGGTGATGCGCGGCCTGAAAGAAACGCCCCACGACGTGTACTTCGTGTTCAGCGTGCAGGAGGAGGTGGGCCTGCGCGGGGCGACGACCTCCGCCTACGGTATCGAGCCCCAGATCGGCCTCTCGGTGGACGTAACTCTCACCGGTGATACCCCGGAGGCGAGGACGATGGCCGTGGAGTTGGGCAAAGGCCCGGCGATCAAGGTCAAGGACGGGCGGATGCTGGCCCATCCTGGCGTCAAACGGTTGCTGGTGGAGACCGCCGAGGCTATCGGTATCCCCTATCAGCTCGAGGTGCTGGACGGGGGCACCACCGACGCGACGGTGATCCAAGTCTCCCGTGAGGGCGTCCCGGCGGGCTGCGTGTCCATCCCTTGCCGCTACGTGCACACTCCATCGGAAATGGTGGACTACGATGACGTGACGAACGCCGTCAAGTTACTGGCGGCGGTGCTGGAGCAGCCGATTACACTTTAGTTGTGACAGGTGCGCAAAGGTGCGACGCATTTTGTGGAGTGCGTCGCACCTTTATTTTGTCTTGCGCTTTGTCTAAATGTGCGTATAATAAGCGACTGTCAGGCCGATCCAAACAAACCGGGGGTTAGTGCATGGAAGCTCATTTCGCTGAAAAATGGCATAGTAAATCCATCGAAGAGACGGTCAGATTGCTGGGCACCGACCTGGAGCGCGGGTTGAGTTCCGTCGAGGCCCAGGCCCGGCTGGAAAAGTATGGCTATAACGAGCTGCGCGAGCAGCCGCGCCCCGGCTTCTGGCGGCGGCTACTGAACCAACTCAACGAATTTCTGGTGCTCATCCTCATCGCCTCGGCCATAATCTCTTTCTTCATTGGCCTGAGCGAGTACCGCCGCTCCGGTGCCATGACCGAGTTCGTAGATGCCGGGGCGATCATGGCCATTGTCGTCCTGAACGCTATCCTGGGGGTGGTGCAGGAGGGCAAAGCCGAGGAGTCGCTGGCTGCGCTCAAGAAGATGGCCGCGCCCAACGCGCTGGTACTGCGTGATGGGCATCTGCTCACCATCCCCGCCCGCGAGCTTGTACCCGGCGACGTGGTCATCCTGGAGACCGGCAACTACGTCCCCGCCGACGTGCGTCTGGTCGAGAGTATGAACCTGCGTATTGAAGAGGCGTCGCTGACCGGGGAATCGGTGCCCGTAGGGAAGGACGCGGACCGCGTAGTCGAAGAGGACGCCGTCCTGGGGGATCGCTACAACTGCGGCTACATGAGCACGATTGTCACCTATGGCCGTGGCAAAGGCGTCGTCGTCGCCACCGGCATGCAGACCGAGATCGGGAAGATCGCGGAGATGATCCAATCCACCGAGGAGGAACCAACCCCGCTACAGATCAAGCTGGATCAACTTGGCAAGTGGTTGGGCGTGGCCTGCTTGGTGGTCTGCGGGATAGTGGGGGTGGTGGGCATAGTCCGCGATCCCTCTATCTCGGTGCTGTTCCAACAGGGATTGGTGCCCTACCTCAGTGCGGGTAGGGATACCATCCTGGAGATGTTCATGATTGCCGTGAGCCTGGCCATCGCCGCCGTACCGGAGGGTCTGCCCGCCGTGGTCACCATTTGCTTGGCGCTGGGCATGCAGGAGATGATCAAGCGTCACGCCCTGATCCGGCGGCTGCCCGCCGTGGAGACCCTGGGCTCGGCCACAGCCATCTGCTCCGACAAAACCGGCACCTTGACGCAGAACGAGATGACCGCCGTGCAGCTTTACGTAGATCGCACTCTGTTGAGCATCACCGGGGGAGGCTACAACCCCCAGGGTGAGTTTCAAAATGACGGTCATCCTGTGGACTTAGCAGCCTACCCAGGTTCACGTTTGCTGCTGCGCGCTGGATTGCTATGCAGCGATGCCCGACTGGAAAGGATGGACAATGACGCCGGTGGCCGGGAATGGCGAATAGTCGGCGATCCCACCGAGGGTGCGTTCGTGGTCGCCGCGGCCAAAGCGGGACTGTGGCGGGAGGAATTGGAAAAGGACTACCCTCGTCTAGCGGAGATTCCTTTTGATTCAGCGCGCAAGCGGATGACTACCATCCACCCCGACCCGCGATACGGTGGCTACGTGGCTTACGTCAAGGGCGCACCAGACGTGATCCTGGACCTGTGTGAAAAAGTTATCGAGGACGGCGTCGAGCGCCCCCTCACCGCCGAGCGGCGGGATCACATCCTGGAGGTGAACGAGGCGTTGGCCTCCAATGCGCTGCGCGTGCTGGGTGTGGCCTACCGCCCGCTGGATTCCGTTCCTGAGAACCCAACGCCGGACGAGGTGGAGAGGGACCTGACCTTTGTTGGGCTGTTGGGGATGATAGACCCCGCGCGGCCAGAGGTCAAGGGAGCCATCGCTCTGGCCCGCCACGCCGGGATCAGGACGATGATGATCACCGGCGACTATCCCCACACCGCACGGGCCATTGCCCAGGAGATAGACCTCCTGCGAGAGGGTGGGCTGGTGCTCACCGGCGCGGAGATTGATCGCATGGGCGAGGAGAAATTCATCGAGATCGTCGAGCAGGTAGACGTGTGCGCCCGCGTCTCGCCTCAGCACAAAGTGCAGATTGTGGAGGCACTCAAGGCGCACAATCACGTAGTGGCCATGACCGGCGACGGGGTGAATGACGCCCCCGCCCTCAAGCGGGCCAGCATCGGGGTGGCCATGGGTATCACCGGCACCGATGTGACCAAAGAGACCGCCGACATGGTGCTCACCGACGACAACTACGCCAGCATCGTCTCTGCCGTAGAGGAGGGGCGGGTCATTTACTCCAACATCCGCAAGTTCGTGTACTACCTGCTCTCCTGTAACGTCGGTGAGATACTGGTCCTTTTCCTGGCCATGCTCGCCGGAATGCCTGTGCCGCTGACCGCCGTGCAATTGCTGGTGCTCAACCTGGTGACCGACGGCGCGCCGGCCCTGGCTTTGGGCGTGGAGAAGGGCGATCCCGACATCATGGATCAACCGCCGCGCCCGGTGAACGAGCCGATCATCAACCAAATTATGCTGTGGGGCATCGCTGTGCAAACGGTGGCCATCACCACCGCCACGTTGACAGCCTTCATCGTCGGTCTCAACTGGTATCCAGGCCAGGTACGCATTGCCCAGACGATGGCTTTTGCCACCCTGTCTATCTCAGAGTTGTTGCGGGCCTACACCTCCCGCTCCGAGCGGTATCCCCTGCTCAAGATTGGGATATTCTCTAACAAATGGATGCAGTGGGCGGTGCTGGCATCGCTTATCATCGTGTTGGCCATCATCTACGTGCCTATCCTCGATCCCATCTTTGACACCGCGTTCCTGGGCCTGCGCGAGTGGACTGTGATGTTGCCCCTCATCTTCCTGCCTGCTGTCGCTGCCGAGATATACAAGATAGTACTGACGCGCCGCGCACGGCGCAGAATGGCGCCGATGAGGGCTTGAGGTGTTTGAGGTGACCGGCACTTTTGAAGTGCCGGTCACCTGACGACGCTTGAAAGGGGGGAACCATGTCCTTTGTCAGTGAGAAAGTGGATCGAAGGGAGTTCTTCGTGTTGTCCGGCGAGACGACCGTGCGGGAGGCGATTGCCACCCTCAAGGAGCGCTTCGGCCGGCCGCCTCGCTCCCCTGGCGACGAGTGGAGTTTCGATTACACCTGTTTGGCCGTCACCCTGCCGGAGGGCAAGTACGCGCTCTTGGAATCATCAACAGACGGCGAGTTCCAGCGCAAGCTCAATGATGCCGCCGACAAGATGGGCGAGGCCATCCTGGACATGCCCCTGGCCCGCGTGCCCGATCTGTGCCAGCCGTGTGTGGTGCTGGAGGTGACGGACGACGAAGCGGCGGTGCGAGCCAAATGTGGAGGGGACCTGCCTGCCCTGGCCGTTGTGCTGGAGGCAGGCCAGCCGGTGGGAGTCTTTGTCAGCAGTCGGGTGACCCGGCCACGGGGAGTGTTTGAATCGCGCTTCCCCACTCAGCTTTTCGGCGCGGCGGTGATATTCGGGCGTGATGAGCCCGGTGGCGAGAGACGCCAATGTCCGGTTTGCCACGCCACCTTCGGGTATCCCAAACCTGTGCAGGTAGGTAAAACCTGGCAGTACCACTGTCCGCACTGCGACGCCGATCTTACGGCGACCCTGTAACCGGAGCGGGCATCCTTCGACTTTGCTACGCTCCGCTCAGGATGCCCCCGCGCGAGTAAGGAGTTGGCAATGGATCTCTTAGGAAACCTACCGGGTATCAGTTCGGTGTTCTCTCTCCTGGGCAAGTCGTTCTCCACCAAAGCTTTCATCATCGCTGCCCTCTTGCCAGCTCTGGTGTTCGTGGCCCTGAATCTGCTGCTTATCGTGCCCTATCTGCCATCCCCGGCCAGCACTCAAGTGATTAACTTTAGCCTGACCCTACCTCTGTTGGAGGACGTTAAAATCGAGGGGCAGGGGCTTTTCTACACATTGGCTCCGGTGGTGATTGGTGCGGCCCTGATCCTGCTCAATACGCCGATCATCAAGCTCTACGAGGGCGCATTTTCCTGGCAGCGCAATTTCCTGTTCAAGCCGCTGTTGGAGCAGGTGCGCCGGCGACATCGGGCCAAGCACGAGAAGCTGCGGGCGTTGCAGGACGAGTACAGACGGGTCGCCGCTCGATTGGAGCGGGGGGAGGGAAATCCGCAGGCGTTACAGCTTCAGCTTGCCGCGTTGCGCTCCTACACCGACGAGAAACCAACGGCCTCCTCTATTGAGGAACTTTACCTGGATCTGTTCTCGCCGGGCGGGGTGGGATGGGAAATGCCTTTCGACGAGGCGCGGCTAATGCCCACCCGCCTGGGAAACGCTTTCGCCGTCATCGAGGAATATCCCTACCGCCGTTACGGGATGGACGGCGTCACCTTCTGGCCACGGCTGATCCACGTGATCTCCGAAGATTACAAGACGGCGATTGACAGCGCCAAGACCAACCTGGACTCGCTGTTGAACTTCTCGCTGCTCAGCGGAGTGCTGGGTTTGGAGTTTCTGACGATGGCCGGGTACATGCTGGCCAACGATCATCGCCTCACGGGGGGCTGGTTCTTCGCTGGCTGGGTGGCAGCCTGGGCCATTGCCTACCTGTTTTATCGGGCCACGGTGAGCGCCACCCAAAGCATGGGGGTACAGATTGCCGCTTGCTTCGACTTGTTCCGTAGTGCACTCCTGGAAAAGTTTCACCTCAAGCGACCTAAGGACCTGTCGGTCGAGCGGGCGGTGTGGCGTAACCTGGCCAAATTCCTCGTCTCTGGCGATGCTTACTACTATCCCCGCTTGCCTGAGGAGGATGCGAAAACCAAAGACAAGTAGGCCGTTGCACAAGGGACTGCCCCCCTCTGTGCTCATGGGGATGGGCAGCGGGGGCTGGAGAAAACAGTAGTAGGGGATGAAGTTGCCCGTGGCTCGCGGGCGGGTTTCGGCGATGAAAGTGGTGTTGTCAAACGTGGGCTTCACTTCACTGCCAGCCACGCGGCAATCGCCCTTCGTCAGCGGGCAGCGCGAGGGTCCGCTGACCGGAGGCTTATAGCAGGCGCCCCTGGAGGGAGTCGAACCCCCGACACATGGTTTAGGAAACCACTGCTCTGTCCTCTGAGCTACAGGGGCTGGCGAGTTAAATTATAGCACGATTTTGGGGTCGAGGCAAGATGGCGCATGGC
>JAGGZG010000284.1 GCA_021162125.1 Anaerolineae bacterium | reverse complement strand
GGTACAGGTTACGAAGATAGATACCTTAGTGAAGCTGAGGTGCGAGAACTGGTATCACAGGCGCTCGCCGAACACGACCTGACGGGTAAACGGGTGCTGGTCATCATCCCGGACCACACGCGCACCGCACCCATCCCGCTGTTCTTTCGCCTGTTCCACGAATTGCTGGGGGAACGGGTAGCGGCGTTGGATTACTTGGTCGCACTGGGCACGCACCAGCCAATGGACGAGGAGGCTCTGCACCACCTGGTAGGGATCACGGCTGAGGAGCATCGCCAACGGTACGCCGGGGTACACATTTTCAACCACCGCTGGGACCTCCCCGATACCTTCACCACCATCGGCGTGATCACGGAACACGAGACACGCAACACGAGCAACGGGATGCTATCGCTGGATGTGCCCGTGAGGATCAACAAGATGATTCTGGACTACGATCAGCTCATCATCTGCGGGCCAGTGTTCCCCCACGAGGTGGTGGGCTTTTCCGGCGGCAACAAATACTTCTTCCCCGGCATCGGCGGGCAGGAGGTGATCAACTTCACCCACTGGCTGGGGGCAGTGATCACCAGCATGGCCATCATCGGCACCAAACACACCCCCGTGCGGCAGGTGATTGACCGCGCGGCCTCGTTTATTGACCGCCCCACGCTGTGCTTCAGTCTCGTCGTCCAGGAGGAAAGTCTGGCTGGGCTGTTCATCGGTACGCCGGAGGAGGCGTGGTCGGCGGCAGCGGACCTTTCGGCGAAGTTGCACGTCATCTACGTGGACAAGCCATTCCGGCGGGTTCTGTCCATCATGCCGGAGATGTACGACGACCTCTGGCTCGGGGCGAAAGGGATGTACAAGTTGGAGCCGGCCATCGCCGATGGTGGTGAGGTCATCATCTACGCGCCGCACATCACCGAGGTGAGTTACACCCACGGGAGGATCATTGACCAGATCGGCTACCACGTGCGCGATTACTTCCTCAAACAGTGGGATCGCTTCAAGGACTACCCGTGGGGCGTACTGGCTCACTCCACACACCTGCGCGGCGTGGGCACCTACGATGCAAAAACGGGAATCGAGAAACCGCGCATCCAGGTGACCCTGGCCACCGGCATCCCAGAAGAACGCTGTCGGCGCATTGGCCTGGGCTATCTGGACCCGGCGACCATTGACCCAGCGGAATGGGAGGGACGGGAGGATGAAGGGATTCTAGTGGTGCATAAGGCGGGGGAGATGTTGTATAGAATCAGCAAATCGGCAAGTCAGCGACCCATCGTCTCTCACTCATCAGCGAAGTCATTGCCCTGATCGTCACCGAGATCCAAAACTCTTCGGTGAGAATTCGTTGATCATTGCAGACTTGCAGATTCGCTGATTCGTCGATTTGCAGACTTGCCGATTTGCAGACTTTCATAGAGGAGGCTCTACAATGCATGAATCCACAACTCAATGTGACTTCGGCCTCATCGGTCTGGCCGTGATGGGGCAAAACCTGGCGCTGAACGTGGAGCGCAACGGATTCAGCGTGGCCGTGTACAATCGCACGGCGGCGCGGACGAAAGAGTTCATGGCCGAACGCGCTGTGGGCAAGAATATCGTCGCTGGCTACACCATCGAGGAGTTCGTCGGCCTGTTGAAGAAGCCTCGTAAGATCATGCTCATGGTCAAGGCCGGCGCGCCGGTAGATGCGGTGATCGAACAACTCAAACCTCACCTGGAGCCCGGCGACCTGCTCATTGACGGTGGGAACTCTTTCTTTGGTGATACCGAGCGGCGGGCTGCCGAACTGGAGAGGCGAGGCATTCTCTACATCGGCACGGGAGTCTCTGGCGGCGAGTACGGTGCTCTCTATGGGCCCAGCATCATGCCCGGCGGCCAGAAAGAAGCTTACGCGCTGGTCGAGCCGATTTTCAAAGCCATCGCCGCCAGGGTGGATGGTGATCCCTGCGTGACGTACATCGGCCCGCGCGGCGCGGGACACTACGTGAAGATGGTGCACAACGGCATCGAGTACGGCGACATGCAGCTCATCGCCGAGAGTTACGACATCCTGAGCCGTGGGGCAGGCCTTTCGGCAGCGGAGCTGCATGAGGTCTTCGCGGAATGGAACCAGGGCGAGCTCTCGTCGTACCTCATCGAGATCACGGCCGACATCTTCGCTAAAATAGACGAGGAGACCGGCAAGCCGCTGGTGGAGGTCATCCTGGACGAGGCGAAGCAGAAAGGCACCGGCAAGTGGACGTCGCAGAACGCGCTGGACCTGGGCGTGCCTACGCCGACCATCAACGCCGCCGTCGAATCGCGCATTATCTCCTCTTACAAAGACGAGCGCGTGGCAGCATCGGCAGGCCTCTCCGGCCCTACGGCCCGCTACCAGGGCGACCGCGAGCGGCTTATCCGGGCGGTGCGGGCTGCACTTTACGCGGCGAAAATCTGCTCCTACGCCCAGGGGTTCACCCTGCTGGGTGTGGCCAGCCAGGAATACGACTACAACCTGCCGCTGGGTGAGATCGCCCGCATCTGGCGCGGCGGGTGCATCATCCGCGCCCGATTCCTGGACAAGATTCGCGCCGCTTTCGAGCGTAATCCTTCGTTGCTGAATCTACTCCTCGATCCCGACTTCGCGGAGGCGGTGCAGAGCCGGCAGGACGAGTGGCGCTTCGTCGTGCAGACAGCTGTGGGCTTGGGCATCCCCTGCCTGGCCTTCAGTGCATCATTGGCCTACTACGACGCCTATCGCAGCGCACGCTTGCCGGCCAACCTGACCCAGGCTCAGCGCGATTACTTCGGTGCGCACACTTATCGGCGCATTGACAAAGAAGGCTCGTTCCACACGGAGTGGCAGGAGATGTGACTTGTCACCAGGGTGACAATGTGGTAAAATGGAGCGCAGGGAGGTGACGTGCTATGACCATCACAACTGCGAAGCGCAGCCGGTTGACCATTGACATCCCCCCAGAGGTGAAGCGACGCTTGCGTCTGGCTTCTGCCCAGCGCGATGTCTCCATGCGTGAGTACGTGTTACAGGCGCTGGAGGAACGGCTGGCAGAAGACCTGCCTCCAATGGCCGAAAGGGAAGGCCTGCTGGCACTGACTGCTCGGAGTGACCCTGTCCTGGCCGAACTGTGGGACAACGAAAAGGACGCAGCCTATGACCGGCTATGAACAGGGAGATGTGGTGCTGGTCCGCTTTGTTTTCACCGACGAAAGCGGAGCCAAACGTCGCCCTACTGTCATCGTCAGCACCAGCGACTACCATCAGGGCCGGCAAGAGGCTATCGTCGCGGCCATCACCAGCAACGTGGATCGCATGCTGGTTGGTGACCATCTCATTGAGGGCTGGCGAGAGGCTGGCCTACTGTTTCCTTCGGTGGCTACGGGGATTATCCGCACGATCAAGCAGACGATGATCGAGCGGCGGCTGGGGGCAATGCCCAACGGTGACATGGCGGCGATCAAGCGGCAACTGCAATATATCCTGGGCCTCCAGTCGTAATGCGAGAGTCAGCTATTCGAGGTAACAGAGAAGGCCTGGACAGAAGGGAGGAGGGGGGCGATGACATCACCTTTCATCTACGGCCGCCCGGTGCGGCCCGGCGAGTTCCTGAACCGGAAGCCTGAACTGCGCACTATCTTCAACCGGCTGCGCAACGGCGAATCCACCGCCGTCGTCGGTGAGCCGCACATCGGCAAGACTTCTTTGCTCCTGCAACTGGCCGACCCTGCCACACGGCGGGTTTACCTGGGCGACGACGCCCGGTGTCTGGTGGTCTCACCGCTGGACCTGCATCCCATCGGCAGTGACTACACTCCGACTACCTTCTGGGAAGAGGCGTTGGAACCGCTGCGGGAGCACCCCGGCGATGCCGCTACTGCCCGGCGGCTGAAACAGGCTGCTCAGACCAACTACGCCCGCCGTTCGCTGGAGCGGCTCTTCAACCATCTGGGCGCACAGCGACGACGGCTGCTGCTCCTGCTGGACGAGTTCGAGCGGCTGCTGATCCATCCCAACTTCCAGGACCCGGCCTTCTTCGCCATGCTGCGCTCCCTGGTCACCCGTACCGGCGGGCTGGCCCTGGTCACCGCCAGCCGCCTTTCCGTGGCAGAGATGAACGAACGGGGCCGGGGCCTGCTGGACACCGGCTCCCCCTTCTTCAACAACGTCATCGAGGTGCGGTTGCGCCCCTTTGATGAAGAAACCGTGAACGCCCTCTTGGACCAGGCTGGCGAGGCCCTCTCCCCTGACGATCGGCGCTTCATCCGCCGCGTGGCTGGTCGTCATCCTTTCCTGCTACAGGCGATGGCCGAGGCCCTGGTCGAGACCACGAGCGACGACCGCCAGGCCCACGCAGCCGAGTGTTTCTACGGATGGGTTTCTTCTCACTTCGACGACCTGTGGCATAGCCTGGACGATCGTACCCGCACCACGGCAGTTATCCTCAGCCTGGTAGAACTGTGTGGCCGTGCCCTGGGACAGGACTTTGCCTTCGGCGAGATTGAGAAGGTGGAAGCATTTGGCCCCGAGCTGCGCAAACTGGCCGAACGGGGGCTGGCTGAGCAAGTGGACGAGGGATGGCAGTTTGACGGCGAGCACTTGCTCTTGTGGCGAGGGGAGCGGTGGACGGTGGGGGCGCAGGCTTTCGCCTGGTGGGTGCGCGATGTGGTCATTGCCGGGGCCCGCCGGGTGCCGACTTATGACGAGTGGCTAGCGAACAAGCGTTACCTCTTCCTGCTAACCCAGGAGCAGTGGAACTGGCTGGTGGGCACAGTGCGCAACGCGCCCGAATGGGCGGTGCGGGGTGTTGGAGCGCTGGGC
>JAGGZG010000232.1 GCA_021162125.1 Anaerolineae bacterium | reverse complement strand
CGACGACAACTTGGCCGGTACGGCAAATGCGCCCTAGGCAGCCAAAAGGGCGTGCCGGGTGTGCCGGTTGGTGTTCTGGCTTTTACTTGCACAAAACTTACGCTAAGGTGCAGAAGGTGGGGTATAGTAGACGAGCAATCTTGGATCAACAAATTCATCGGGGCCTCTCCCACCCCAGAGCAAGATACTGCCCAACTCCCCCCACCACACCCCGTCACCTTGGGCCATGGGCAAGGGCATATCCTCAATCCGCTCGCAGTCCCTGGTCTCCGCATCAAACTTCCAGGCTTCGGTGATGTAATCTGCTTCAGACTGGGTATCGATATAGTAACGCTCGCCGCCAAAGGCGTAAACCTTATCACCCACCTGAACTGCCACACCACCAAACCAAGAAGTGTTAGTAGGCCATTGTTGGCAAGTCCAATTCACATATTCCCAACGGTCGAGATTCATGTCGTAGACTTGGGTTCGCCCTCCGGTTTCGGGGAAACTATGGGGGTCAAGTAAATAGGCCTTGTTATCATAGACCACGGGAAAGGCATGGGGCGAGATGAAGTCCGGGGGATCCTCTAATTGAGTCCAGGCGTTGGTAGAGGCATCAAAACGCCAGAGGTCTTCATAAAGGGTGAGGTCGCCGTTCGGCTTCTTCCCGATCCCGCCGGAGATATACATCTCAACCTTTCAACTTTTCTCATTCTTCCATTGCTGCCATCGCGGTAGGACTGCCAGTTACCCGACAGCCCCCGCACAGATCCCGGCGTGCGGTTTTCCCGCACCGGGCTCTTCAGAGATACTCGCTTCCGCCTTTGTTTGCTATCCCCTGCAAGAAGGTTGACATTGTCTTCCCGGCCCTCCTCGTCCGGTCAATGAGCCTGTGCAGGCTACGCATTCCTGTCCGCCCCTTCCCCCTGTGACCGGCCCTACCGTCTCGTAGTAGGGGCACACGGCCGTGTGCCCCTACGGGCGGATCTGACTCCCTGGCGTCTTCGGCTCTCCTACTCTTGCTTTCGGCCCGGCCTACCTGTCGCCGATGGCGGATAAGTGCCTAGCTCATCAGCCCAGGAACAACCAGGGCCTCCCAAGTCCCTGATGCTTCTCTCCACGCATCCCACGCTCTTCGTGGACCCCGGCAGACCCTCGGAGGACTCACCCTATCGCCCTCTCTGTGTGGGCTTCCCGTCCGTTAACACGGTCGCCGTCTGCTTTATCCTCTCTAACGGGGCTGTATCAAGCTTCAGGAAGTGCGGTCTCCCTTGCGGGCTACGTGGTTCCCTGTGTACGCTTCAACAATGTCGTTCGGCAGGCTGGTTCCAGAAATTTGTGTCCCTGCTTTCCAGGCTCGTAAGGGTCGCTGGAACCCCTTCCCTTACGCCGAGGTTTTCCGTCGGTAACTCCTCAAACCGGCTTTAGCCTCCTCCTTCACTGTTGCAACACTCGGTACGGGTGGGTGGTTAGCCCTTACCCCATGGGGACTCTCACCCCATAAGAAGCACCAAGTTAGCTTGGCGCACTATCGGACTGCGGTTCAGCCGCCGCCCGGCCCGGGCGAGGTTCATTGGCCGATGATCACAGCAGCAGGCCCAACCACCCTCTCAAACCGCCACGACAGGGCGGTCGGCTGTGGCGACCCGTTAGATACTATGAGGGGGTTGAAAAAGTGGGTCGCTTGTGGTAAGCTCCTTGGTGAAAAACAAGTGAAAGTGAAAGGAGGAGCTTACGATGAGCGAAAGGGCTTGCGGCACAGAGCACAGCACATTTCATCCCACTCTGTACCTGGCTTTCGAGCTGGGCAACAAGAAGTGGAAGCTGGGTTTCACGATTGGGCTTGGACAGAGCCCTCGCAGGCGAACCATCGCTGCCGGCGACCTGGTGACCCTTCAAAGGGAAATCCGCCTGGCGAAGAAGCGCTTCGGTTTGCCCCAGACGGCTCAGGTGATGAGTTGTTATGAGGCTGGTCGGGATGGCTTCTGGCTGCACCGCTATCTGGTGTCGGAGGACATCGAGAATCTGGTGGTGGATTCGGCCAGCATCGAGGTCAACCGGCGAGCGAAGCGGGCCAAGACCGACCGCCTGGATGTGGGCAAGCTGCTGACAATGCTCATTCGCTATGACTATGGCGAAAAGAAGGTGTGGAGCGTGGTGCACGTGCCCAGCGTAGAAGCCGAGGACAAGCGACACCTGCACCGACAACTGGGCACGCTGAAGACTGACCGGACACGGCACATCAACCGCATCAAGGGGCTGCTGGTCGGGCAGGGAGTGCGCATCCCTGTCAGGGCCGATTTCCTGGAGAGGCTGGAGACCGTGCGTTTGTGGGACGGCTCGCCCTTGCCTCCCGGATTGCGCTCTCGGCTGGAACGAGAGTATGCTGGCCTGCAGTTTGTCAACCAGCAGATCAAAGAACTGGAGGCCGAGCGTAGAGAGATGATCCGCACTTCGGACGACCCGAGTGTGGAGCAGGTGCGCGTCTTGATGCGTCTGCGCGGCATCGGCGAGAATAGCGCCTGGCTGTTCGTCATGGAGTTCTTTGGCTGGCGAGAGTTCCGCAATCGGCGCCAGGTGGGTGGTTTGACGGGACTGACCCCGACGCCCTATCAGAGTGGAGACGAATCGCAAGAACAAGGGATCAGCAAAGCGGGCAACCGGCCCATACGCGCTATGGCCATCGAGATCGCCTGGGGCTGGCTGCGACATCAACCGCACAGTGAGTTGAGTCTCTGGTATCAGAGAAGGTTTGGCCACGGCAGCAAACGGCTGCGCAAGATCGGGATTGTGGCCCTGGCACGCAAGCTGTTGGTCGCTTTCTGGCGCTACCTGGAATATGGGGAGATCCCCGCCGGCGCGCAACTGAAGGCCTAGAAGGGTCGAGCGAGGAGAACCCGACCAAGACCCGTTGGTCGTTCACCTGTCTGGTTGTGAGCGTGCCGTTGTGCCGCCGGGTTTCCGAGAGGGACCGCCCGTTAGATGGAGCCGCTCACCGGGGGACTTTCCCATTGCCCCTGGGCGAACACAGCATTTGGTGTCTGGCCAGATAGATGGTGCCAGCACGGATAGAAGGTCGTTAGGGGCATTTACCCAACGCTTTAGACGCCGCCAGCGTGTTGAAGGGTGAGGGACTGGCCTGGGTCAGGGGTTCTCGCAACGTCTCGCCCATTATGTTAAGGCGAAACGTCCCGCGAGGGTCGGTTCTGCCCGTACGCCTATCACCAAGGACTTGACAAAAGCGACAACATAGAAGGCGAGAGCGGTTTGCGGCCCCGCTTTCTCGGTTTTGTGGTACAATTAGGTCGCATAGCAGCCTCCTCATAAATGGGTTGATCGATTTGGTTAACCTGATTATACCCCTGGAGGCTGCTATCGCCT
>JAGGZG010000013.1 GCA_021162125.1 Anaerolineae bacterium | reverse complement strand
GGTGAAAGTGGGCGTGGGCGGTGGAATGGTGGGGGACGGGGTGGCAGTCGGAGTGGCCGTTGCTGGCGAGAAGAGAGGGGACAGGGGCCCCGGCCATCCCTCACAGGAGGCGAGGAGGGCCAGCCCCAACAACAGAATTACGTTGCAGATGCGTCGGGGAGCAACAATTTTACTCATGGGCCTTATTATCGCTGTATTGGGGTGAATTGTCAAACCCCAACTCCCTCAGGTGACAGTCACCTCCGAGGTGACTGTCACCTGACGCTCCCAAACTGAAATACATCCCTTACAGGTGCTGTGTTTGACAAATCCCCTCTTGTATGTTAGAGTATAATGCGCAAATTTGTAACAGCGGCGTTCTGTGGTGAAAGGACGCGCTCGTTTTTTTGCTTCTCATCAGACAGTGAGGAAAGTTCATGCGAACCATTGAATGGGATAACGGGACCGTGCGCATGATTGATCAGCGCCGTCTCCCCGGCGAGTTCGTCGTTCTGGAATTGACCGATTACCGCGACGTGGCGCGGGCTATCCGCGAGATGGCCATCCGTGGCGCGCCGGCCATTGGTGCAGCGGCGGCTTTCGCCCTGGCCCTGGGTGCGCGACAGAGCACCGCGCGGGATCGTGAGGCTCTCCTGGCCGACCTGGAGGACATAGCTCAGACTCTGCGCCAGACCAGACCGACGGCGGTGAATCTGTTCTGGGCTATTGAGCGTCTGCTGGCCCGGGCGCATGATCCCGCGCTCAAGACCCCGGCGGAAATCGTCGCCGCGCTGGAATCCGAAGCCCAGGCCCTGGCCGACGAGGACGTGGAGATCAACCGGCGGATGGGCGCGCATGGGGCGGAGGTCATCGCCGATGGAGATCACATCCTCACCCACTGCAACACCGGTTCACTGGCCACGGTGGATTATGGCACGGCCCTGGGGGTGGTCCGCTCGGCGTGGGAACAGGGCAAGCACGTTCACGTCTGGGTGGACGAGACCCGCCCTCGCCTGCAGGGAGCGCGGCTCACTGCCTGGGAACTCATGCGCGACGGCATTCCGATGACCCTCATTGCCGACAACGCGGCCGGGCACTTGATGTACAGCGGACAGGTGGACGTGGTGCTGTTCGGCGCGGACCGGGTGGCGGCCAACGGGGACGTGGCCAACAAAATCGGCTCGTACAAGCTGGCTGTGCTGGCCCGTGAGAACGGCATCCCCTGCTATTCGGTGGTGCCCACCTCGACGATAGACCTTTCCTTGCCTGATGGGGATGCTATTCCCATTGAGGAGCGCGATCCGGAGGAAATCACCACCATCGGCGGAGTACGAATTGCCCCGCAGGGCGTGCCCGTTTATAATCCGGCCTTCGACGTGACCCCACATCGTTATCTGACCGGGATAATCACCGAGAACGGGATTGTATATCCGCCATTCAAACGAAACTTGCGGCGGGTGGTCGGGGGGTGAGCAGTACACCGACCACATGGCTACAGGCTGTCGCCAGATGAGGCCCCGGACAGTTTTGTTTGCCTTGGAGGGAGCTGGAGATTACCCATAAGTGGGATAAGTGGGATGGAGACTTCGTGGGCGAGCATCCATGCACCGCAGAGACGCGGAGAGCGCGGAGTTGAACCCGCCTTTTTCTTCTCCTCAGCGTCTCCGCAGTGAGATATGGGTAATCTCCAGGAGGGAGGTATTGACAGTGAGGAAATTCGAGCCGAGGCTATTGCCTTTGCACGTTGGCAGTATGCCTTACACCGATCCACAGGAAGCTTGCCGGCTTACTTTTAAGTACTTTCCCCAGATTCCAACCTGGCCGCAGTTGCCCAGGCGGACCTTCCTGGAGAACATGTACGTTCAGTTCAGCGAAGGGTTTCCTGGGGTGGTACTGGAGGATGGGCGTATCTACGTAGATCGTACCCAGGACCTGGACCCTGGTTTGGAGCGGCTGTACGTGGCCTACCTGGAAAATCAACTTGATTACGCAGCCCTCAGCGCGGACTACGCTGCCGGTTTTTTCGAGTTCATCCGGGAGGCATCCGTCCTCTCCCGTCCGCTGGTGGCGGTGAAGGGTCAGGTGACAGGGCCAGTGAGCTGGGGGCTGATGGTAGTGGATCAGAACCGGCGTCCTGTGCTTTACGAGGAGGTGCTGGCCGACGCGGTGGCCAAACACCTGCGCCTGAAAGCGGCCTGGCAGGAACGTGAGCTGAGGAAAGTGTGTCCCAACGTTATCATGTTCGTGGACGAGCCGTACATGTCCTCGTTCGGGTCGGCTTTCGTCTCCCTGGGGCGCGAGCAGGCCATTGCCCTCATCGAGGAGGTGCTGGCCGGCATCGAGGGCATCAAAGGGGTGCATTGCTGTGGCAACACCGACTGGTCGCTCCTGCTGGAGACGTCAATTGACATCCTCAACCTGGATGCTTACGAGTATGCGGAGGCACTGTCCCTCTATCCGGTGGAGGTACGTGCCTTTCTGGAACGCGGCGGAATTATCGCCTGGGGTATCACTCCTAACAACGATAAAGTCGTGGAAGAGACGGTCGAGAGCCTGGTGGACAAGCTACACGAGGCGATGAATCTCCTGGTGCGCAAGGGCATCCCTTTCGAGGACATTCTGACCGCCTCGCTGATAACCCCTGCCTGCGGGACGGGTTCGCTGACCCCCGAATTGGCCGAGCGCGTCTTCGAGCTGACGGCGGGGGTGTCGGCGGCAATGCGGGAGCGGTATGGTGGGTAGCAGGAGGGATGGCGGCCTGGAGGAGGTAATGGACCATGTCGGCGAAGACTTCTTTGCTCGATAAAGTAGCTACAGAGCTATCGCTGCCAGCCGAAGATCTGATGCGGAAAAGCCTGGTGGCTTTTCTGCGAGAACAGCTCCGGTTTTACGATGCTGAAAGGCTTTCTCTGTGCCAGAAGTATGGAGTTTCTTCGTTGTCGGAGATGGATCAGTTGATCATTCAGGGCCAGGTTGAAGAAGGCGCTATTCTGGAAGATCTTCAGAGAGTGGATTTTATTACCCATCAGATACGAATGATTAGCCGTCTGCTCGAGGAACTGGATGGTCAACCTGCGGAAGATCAAAGCTATAGCAGAACGTGAATTTGCTGACATCGTCGTTAGTGCACGGCTCATAGATGCTAAAGTGCGAGTGATCCTTTGTGACACCAGCTACGTTGACTTCTGGTGGTCATTGGAGTTGCCGGGCCGATTTGCTTATCATTGGCAGCGCAAGCATGTGGATGGCACCATATACCGCCACGACAACGCACCGCATACGGTTTGGGCACATATTCCCACGTTTCCTCACCATTACCACCAGGGGAGCGAAGGCAATGTGGTTGCCAGCTTCCTACCCACTGATCCCGAGGCTGCGGTGAGAGAGTTTCTGGGGTTCGCGCGGCAGATTTTGAGCGAGAGGGAAAAGGGTGGGCCTACTTAGTCCACATCCCGCAGGGGGTGGAGGAGCACCAGGCAATTACCCTGCTGGAAGTGCTGGAAAAAGTTGGAGGCTTGATCAGCGTGTGAGAGGCAACGTGAGCGGATAGCGTGGCTGGAGCACAGAATTGCAAAGGGGTCGGGCCGGGAATGCGCGCTGTTTGTAATGTCCCGGAGGAGGATTTTCGAATGAACAGTACGTTGGTCCTTCAGCAGGAGACCATTCCTATCATCAAATCGAGTCTGGCAATGAAAAGAAGGGCTCTGGAGTTCAGTCTGCAGAAATACTCAAAGAGGTTAGCGGCTTTTGAGCAGCGGTACGGAATGGACTCCGAGGAATTTGTGTCCCGGTTTGAAGCTGGCGAGTTGGGGGATGAGCCTGACTGGTTTGAATGGCAATATCTCCTGGACGCTCACCGAGAGACGCGAAGACAGCTCAAGCTCCTGAGCACTATCCGCCTATGACTATCGCACGCTACCTGAAAAGGCTTGATGCCAAGTTAGACGAGATGTCGAGCGTCATTGTATCGTCCTCGATCCTGCGGGAAGTGGACGTTCATCTGGACATGGGTTTCCTCAAAGGGAGGATCGTATTCCTTGATGGCTCAACCCTGGACTTCTCGGAACAGTTGCCGGTGGAACGGGCCAAATTTCGTTTTCATTACATGGACGCTGAGAACAACCTGATAGCTCGCTGGGATTCGGCGCCTCACCATCGCGAACTCAGCACCTTTCCTTTCCACGTCCACACACCGCAGGGGGTGGAGGAGCACCAGGCAATTACCCTGCTGGAAGTGCTGGAAAAAGTTGGAGGCTTGATCAGCGTGTGAGAGGCAACGTGAGCGGATAGCGTGGCTGGAGCGTGGAGGGGCGCAAGGCACGAGGGAAAAACTGATGCAAGTTGTTATCCTTTGCGGCGGACGGGGCACGCGCATGGAGCACGAGACCGAGTTCCGCCCCAAACCAATGGTGCCCGTGGGCGGCAAGCCCATTTTGTGGCACATCATGAAAATTTACGCCGCTTACGGTCACAAGGATTTCATCCTTTGCCTGGGGTACAAGGGTGAGGTGATTAAACGCTATTTCCTGGACTACGAGGCCATGAGCCGCGACTTCACCATCACCCTGGGCGACAGGCACAGAATTGAGTTTCACGATGGGCACGGTGAGGAGGACCTTCGCGTCACCCTGGCCGACACGGGCCTGGAGACCAACACCGGCGGGCGCATCAAACGCATCGAAAAGTACATCGTGGGCGACACTTTCTTTGCCACCTACGGTGATGGCGTGGCCAACGTTGACCTCGATGCCCTGCTGCGCTACCACCAGACTCATGGGAGAATTGCCACGGTGACTGGCGTGCATCCCTTCTCCCGCTTTGGGGTAGTAAAGGCTGACGACGATGGGCTGGTGACCGCGTTCAAAGAAAAGCCGCAGGTCGGCGGATTCGTCAGCGGCGGGTTCTTCGTCTTCAATCGGCGGGTGTTCGACTACCTGGACGAGAACAGCGTGCTGGAGACTGAGCCGCTGGAACGGCTGGCCGCCGACGGCGAATTGGCTTTGTATCGGCACGAGGGTTTCTGGCAGTGTATGGACACGCCCACGGACCTGCGTGTGCTCAACGAGTTGTGGCAATCGGGACGGGCGCCGTGGAAGGTGTGGGACAACGGATAGTCAGTAGTTGAGAAATCCGCCCCCCGCCCGGCGCTGAAGCGCCAGGCTCAGCAGCAGAAGCCTGCTGAAGCAGGCTGTGGTGGCCTCGGAGCCGCCGTCCACATTGGCGAAGGGTGCTTCAGCACT
>JAGGZG010000090.1 GCA_021162125.1 Anaerolineae bacterium | reverse complement strand
TAGATAGCAGCGCCCCGTGAACGGGGCTTGACCCCAGGTGACCTGCTATTTGCCCTCGAAACCCCAGTTTTAGCCGGAATTTATCCGGCGCCGTTCTGTAGCCCGGCGATTTCATCGCCGGGCGGGGACACAAAAGTGTCAACCTATTTCAGCCCATAATTGAACCATCCCGACCTCTGCGGTAAAATTAAGTGGATGACTGGATGCTGGTAGTCTCCCCCTTGTGTGTTGGTGCTCCTCGTCCGCCCCGCCGGGCGCTAAACCGCCCGGCTACGAGGTGGGAAGCCCCCTCCGCTCACAAGTGTAGGTTTTTGCCCGGAAGGCCCGGACGTGAACGTTCGGGCGAGACTCTTGGCCTGCTGGTAATTATATTCCAATCGATGGAGAAGTCAAGGCCAGTAGCAGCAAGAACCCCGCTTGCCTGAAACAAACGGGGTTCTTGGAACAGCGAGAGACGCTGCCCGTGCCGCCAAACGGCGGGATTACCCTCCCGTAGGTTCCAAACCCGCGGGAGGATCGCCATTAGATTCGGTGGAGACCGGAGGTGCGGGCTGAATCTCGTCTTCGACCGGAGCCATTTCTTGGGCCCGGAACTCGCGATAGGTCAGCGTCCACGCGCTGGACTGGAAGACCAGGTACAAGCCGTTGACGAAGGCTAGCGGGAGGATCATAGTGATCAGGAATAGGGGCGCGCCAATCACGACCGCCGCCATCCAGGAGTGGAAGAGGGCGTAAGCCAGCAGTGCCGGTGGGCCACCGATCAGCAGACCCAAGATCAGGCAGATGATGCCTGCCGGGATCATGACGATGCTCCAGGCAATGCTGATGCCCGTCATCAGCAGCCACATCAACCCCACGTCGGCCAGGTGATAGCGTACAGTGAGGATGCCATCGCGGATGGACTCCAGCACGCCCTTTTCCCCCAACACGCATTCCCGGCGGACGATTTCCATGACCATGGAGAAAGCCACACCCACGATGGTCAGGATGGCGATCACTATCAGGAGCAGGATACCGGCCGCCAGCACGCCGCCGACGATCAACACGACGTTGCCAGTGAGGACCAGCGCCCCGGGCAGGAGGGCAGTGATGACCATCGCCGGGGCGACGATGATCCAGGCGATGGCAGTCAGCGCCTCGATCAGTAAGAGGTTCAGCCCCCGGCGCGACCAGAGGATGCGAAATCCGCTGCGCACGCTGGTCTGCTCCGTCTCCTCGACCTCGTCCACCATTCCGATGAGCGCTGTGCGGGCCAGTACCCGCAGGATCATCAACACAATCGCCAGCAGGGCGACGAAGATCACGAGGGCCACAATGATGAGCAGGATGGTACTCACCTCGGGCCAATGCGGGCCACCAGGATAAGGGATGTGGTCGGGCGTCGGTCTGGCCGGGCCACCCCCATTACCGCCACTGTAGTTGCCACTCCCACCTGGGCTAAATCCCCGGCCACCTCCGCCCCCGGCCAGGGCCAGGATGAATCCAAAGAGCCACAGGGCCCGATAGCGGAGGGTGATCGCAAACGAGCGTTTGAGAATCTTGACGAAATCCATTTTGGTACCTCCTCGATCAAGTTGTGTGTTTGTTAGTTGCCGTTACTCGCTGGCGTGGAGCGCAGACCTCGCCACCAGAGGGCTGTCCAGGCCAGGTACAGGAGGGCGATGATCCCGGCCACGATGGCGTAGATCAGGGCCGGGGCGACGAATCCGGCCAATGCGGACAAAGCGGAAGGGGCCCGGCTGACGGTGTAATCCATCAGCGAGGGCAACGGGCTGGGCAGGACGTGGGTGAGTAAAGTCAGGGCGATGCTGCGGGTCAGCGAGTCGGGCAGCAGGGTTGTGGCCTCCAGACCGCGATTCACCCAGGCCGGCAACAAGCCGAGGGAATACACTCCGTAGAATGCCAGTGAGACGAACATCACTGCCTGTACCGCCGTCTTTGAGAGCAGCAGACCCAGCGGAGGGAGGAATAACCACGGGTGTTTTGATCGCTGCCGCACGCGAGCCGGCGCGGTCCGCGCGCGGGTCGGCAAGCGGGGCTCCAACCGTTCCCAGAACTCTTCCGTGGCCTCGATTTCGACGGTGTAGGCGGTCAGCAGGGCCGATAGCGCCTGCAACTGCGCCAATCGCTCCCGGCAGGTGGCACACGTCCGCAGGTGGGTTTCCACCTGCGTCTGCTGGGCACTGGGTAATTCCCCATCGTGATAAGCAGAGAGCTGGTCAATGATTTGTTGATGCATGGGCTTCCTCCAATAGCGGAGCCAGGTCGGCCTGCAGATGATTTCTGGCGTAGTTCAGGCGGGACATGACCGTGCCCAATGGGATGTCCAGGGCGGCCGCAATTTCCTTGTAGGACAGGCCCTCGTACTCCCGCAGGATAAGGGCAGCCCGGCTATGTGGCGGCAGGCGAAGGACAGCCCGGCGGATTGCCTGGGCACGCTCGATGTGCAACACTGCGCTCTCCGGGTCATCACCGGGTGTAGCTAACGGCAGATCCTCGATGTCCACGGTCGGGCGCGCCCGGCGTGCAAAGTCAATGGCGGTGTTGATTGCAATGCGATACATCCAGCTCCGGAAGTTGCCAGCTCGGAAGCGGGGAAGGTTGCGCCAGATTTTGATGAACGTCTCCTGGGCGATGTCCTCTGCCAGGTGTGGGTCGCTGCAGAAGCGGTAGACCGTGGCCTGTATCCGCTCTCGATAGCGGCGTACCAACTCGCCGAAGGCTTCTTTGCTCCCCACTTGACTGCTGGCGATCAACTCTTCATCGGCTAGGTCGGCCCAATCCGACACAGTTCCCTCCCTTTACAGTAGAACGTGTAAGGGGGATCATTTTATTCGGTAAACCAACTGACACTCCACAGGGAGACCATCCAAACTCGTTACCAGACATTTTAGTGCCGATACGCTTTTCTCCCGGCTTCCTCCTCCAGTCCATCCCGCAGCGCGGGTTCAAGGCCTATTCTTCAGATTTTGGCTACCTGTCCACCCTTGAACACTCGCAGGGGGGAAGCCTGTCCTCCCCCCGTTTCACGGGGAGCTAGAGGGGGGCGACTTTTTCTCCCCCCTCAGTCCCCCCCGCGCTTCGCGCGCAGGGGGAAGTTGGCTACCTGTCCGCCCTTGAAACAGCGCAGGGAAGGGAGGTGGAACTCCGGGGGCACGGTTATACAAAAGGCAACCCCTGATGTTCAGAGGTTGCCTCTGTCTGGCAAGCCACATGCTCCTAACGATTGGACAGCGCTACCTGGTGACTACGGTCCCATCTTCTTGAATCTGCACGCCGATGCTCCTCAGATATTCCAGGAGTTCCTCCCTGGCCCGCTCGAAGCGGCGTATCAGCACTCCGTCCGATCCTTTGTGAGCGTTGATGGCCCGTCGAGCGCAGGCACAACAGCCCAGCGATGCCTTGTAACTGCCCAGGTCGCAGTTCATACATTTACACATCCTGATCATCATCAGGGCAAAGGCCAGGCTATCAACGTGGTTCTCCGGCAGGGAGGCAATTCGAGCAGCTAATTCCTGCCATTGCGGGCCCCGCAGACGTTTCAGTGTGCTTACGCAACGATGTGGAAATAGGATCTCGCTTCTGGGATACATAATCAAAATGCCTCACAATCAGATGCGACGCACATCGTTGCCCAGCCTGGCCCTGCTTAAGCGTAGACGAGTTGCTTTTCTCGCCCGGTTTGTATGGCTTGTATGGCGAAGAAAGTGCGCCGCACCTTAAATCACATTCGGAGGCTAATGTTATCACATCTTGCCCGCCGTGTCAATACTTCTCCAATTTTTTAAGGTTTGGAAAGGTACAGAATGACGATTACCGTCAGTCCCCACAGCAGAAGGTCGGCCTGGAGGGGCCTGTCGTGGAGGATGATCTCCTCGGGTGTGCCGCCCTCCCCTCGCACGTGGATCAGGTAGAGATAGCGGAAGATGCCGTACAACACGAAGGGGATGGTGAGCATCATGGCGTGGTTGGAAGGCAGGCCCTCGGCGGAGAAAGTGTACAGGGAGTAGGCCATCACCGTGGAGGCCGTGACCACGCCCATCATCTCGTCCAGGAAGGTCCGGTTGTAGTCGTTGAGCACAGTGCGGTGGTTGTTCGCGTCAGCCTGGAGCAGAGATAGCTCGTGGCGGCGTTTGCCAAACCCGATGAACAGGGCCAGGAGGGTGGTACAGACGTAGAGCCAGGGGGAAAAGCGTTCCACGTGCACCATGGGTATTCCCGCCGCGACGCGCAGCACAAACCCCGTCGCGATGGTCAACACGTCCACGATGACCATGTTCTTCAGCCAGAAGGAGTAAGCGATCATCACCAGCAGGTACCCGGTGACGATCAGCCCGAAGTGGAAATCGAGCAGAAAAGACAGCGGCAGGCAGATGGCGGGGATGACTATCGCCGCAACAATGGCTACCCCCGGCTTCAGTTGACCGGAGGGCAGGGGACGCTGTCGTTTGCGGGGGTGCTGTCGGTCTTTCTCAATGTCCACCAGGTCGTTGATCAGGTAGACCGTGCTGGAGATCATGCATAGGAGGATGAAAGCGATGACCGTTTTGGCGAAGAGCAGCGGGACGAAGAGTTTCCTGTCGAAAACCAGCGCAGCAAAGACAAAGACGTTCTTCGTCCACTGTTTGGGCCGCATGGTGCGGATTAGACCTTTGATCACGTGTGTACCTCCGTTATCCCCACCCCCCTGCATAATGTGACTGAAACCGGACTACACCTGACGCGAAAGTGCGGCGCACTTCCGGGCCCAGGGAACGATGCTTGGTCGCCAGCTCGCGCGTTTCGTTGTCAGAGATGTGCCAGAGAGCGTCGCACCCGTCAGGGTTGATTTCATTGCCGTGATTATACTCAAGTTTGGAGAGACTGTCAATCGAGTGTGCG
>JAGGZG010000200.1 GCA_021162125.1 Anaerolineae bacterium | reverse complement strand
CGCCCAGCGTGTCCCCCGCGACCGCCAACGCTCCACCGCCGTCCACAGTCCCGGCAACGCCGCGCCGGTGGCCAGTCCCAGCAACACCCAGGCCTGGATGCCGAACTTAAATACGGTGTTCATGCGGCGATGATCGCCGCCGCCCAGGAAATCCTTCAGATAGATGACCTCGATGCCCAGCAGGACGAGCAGGGCGGTGACGATCAGCGCGTAGGTGAAAAGCTCAGCAGGCGCGGCGTCGTCGCGCCACAGCAAAAGCACGGCCAGCACAATCAGGGGGATCAAGAGGACGAAGACCCACAGCTTAGCCACAGCCAGGACAACGAGCAGGCCCAGCACGCCGCCCAGCCCGCACAGTGCCAACCGGTAGTCCGCCTGTGGCCGCCGCACCAGCGCGGCGTAGAGCTCGCTGAGATGGGGCAGGAACTCCCAGCGCCGCCACAGCAGGCGCAGGAAACGCAGAACGCCCAATCGCGCCTGTTGCCGGCCCACGTCCACCAGCAGCAGGCTGGTCACCAGGAACAGGAACAGCCCCCAGATGCGCAGGAAAGGGCCGATAGCCGTGCGTGTCTTGACGAAACCTAAACCCACAACCATAGCTTTGTAGTAAGCGAAGAAGGGGCGATACAGCAACAAACTGACCGCACCCAGCAGGGCAGTCACGGCCAGGGCCAGCCAGACCGCGCTCCATCCTTCGCGCCGCCAGCGCAGGAGCAGGGCCAGTCCGATCAGCCCCAGATAGGTCGGCAGATCCCAGGTATTGATCACCGCCAGCGCTCCCAGGCAGACCGGGATCACCAGATATGGGGCGCTGAGCAGCGACCGCCACCTTGCCAGCCCTCCACCCTCCACCTCTCCATCCTTCACAATATTCAGCGCCAAAGCGACGACGAGGATGGTGAAGGGGATGCCCATCATGTGTGGGTGCAAGTCGGCGAAAAGGAAACTCCAGTAGGGGAACTCATTGATGGTGAAGGGAATCACCCGGCTGGGAGTCCAGTAATTGAAAGCGGGGAACGGCTGGCCGGTGCGCAACACTTGCCACAGACCCAGCACGCCTTTCACCAGGCCCTGCAGACCGGGGATACCGCTTTGGAACGTGCTTCCACTGCGCTCGCCCAGGCGGGTGACAATCTGCACCAGGCTATCCAGATTGCCGATCACGGCTACGAAGGCCGCCGCCAACAACCCACCGCCCACTGCCTCGGTTCCTCTCGATTTCCATGACCTCTTTCCCCGCGCCGCCAGGCTATATCCCACACAAAAGGCATTCCCTACCGTCAGCGCAAACAACAGCGGCACCGCCAGGTTGAAGGCCACGGTGGGGATGATGCCGGTCAGGCGGACGACGAGGGAGACGATGAACTGGCCGTAGTAATAGTAGTTGAGGTACCCGTGAGCGTAATAGGGATCGTAAGGCGGCAGATAGGCGCTCTTCAGACAGGCGTTGAGGTAAGCGATGTCCATGGACTTCTCGCCGCCCTGCCAGGGTTGCCACAGGTCCGGGTTGAGAATGCGGATGAAGACGAAGAGCAAAAAGGCAGCCAGGAACAGGGCCTCCTCGAAGGCCACAATGCGCCAGCGTCCGCGCCAGAAAGAGAGCACCGCCTGGCGGTTGCGCCACAACAGGAACCCGGAGAGGACCGCCAGCACGAGCATAGCCATCAGAGTGATGGGCATGCCGTTGCGCAGCAAGCGCAAGCTGGCCGGCAGCCAGATGAGATAAGCGAGGACGATCAGCCCCAGACTGCGGGCCAGGGCGTGGCCCCGGTCGGCCAGGTTGCGGAAGACGACGAAGGTCAGCGGCCAGGCCAGCGCCCCGATGAGGGTCACCACCAGCCACCAGACAAGCACCGCCACGGGGGTCGAGCTACTGGCCAGGGTGTTCCAACCGTAATCGGCGACCACGGGCAACTCGTCCACCGGCCGGTCGAGGAGCAGGGTTTTGTCCTCTTTGCCTTCCTCCTGACGCACCGGGGATGAGCCGAGGGAGCCCAGCCACTCCAGGGAGAGGAAGGTCGGGCGGCCCACGTAGCCGGGGATCGCGCCCTCCCAGGTGCCGCCCAGCAGTGCATCCCACTCCTGGTCGCTCAGGTCGCGCACTTTCTTGAAAATGATGGGTTTGGGGTGATCGTATACCGTGAAGCTCTCGTCGGCGTCGTCGTCGGGGAAGGATACCGGCCCCAGTCGCGGATAGGTGGTGAACTCGGCCACCTTCTGGAAGCCCAATTTACCAGCGAACAGGAGCTCGTAGTAGCGCGAGCTCATCGGGTAGCGCTGCGGCAGGCGGGGGATGGTGCGGTACAGGCGATTGGAGGAAAGCACAATGTAGTCCGCCTCGTGGAGCCGGGCGCGCAGCAGCTCGTATTTTCCGCGCGTGTCCTCCTCGTACATCGGCAACTCGACGTGACGGTAGTCGTGGGCGCCCATATTAGCCCTCGGCTCAGGAAGCGAGAGGGGCAGATGGTCGTCCCAATGCTCCACAGCCAGCACCGAGCCATCGGGCACGTTGGCGTAGATCCAGCGCGAGGCGGTGATCCAGGTGTGCTCCGTGCCGTAGACACCGTTGACGAAGGCCAGCGACCAGAAAACAGCCCCGGCCAATGTCACCACGATCAGCAAATCAGCAAGTCGGCGAATCTGCGAATCTGCGACTTGCCGATTTGCTGACTTGCGGACTTGCACCAGCATCCCCGCACCCATCAGAGTGAAAAGCGGCACCACGGGCACCATGTAGCGCATGAACTTGGCCAGAAACAGCCCGGTGATCCCGAAGTAGGGCACAATCCACGAAAGCAGAATCCACTCGCCGGGCCGCGCCCGCCGCAGTAGGGCGCGCACCAGCACCCAGCCCAGCCCCAGGAAGGCGACCAAACCCAGCGGCCAACCCATCCCCCAGTGCAGTTGCTGCTCAATGAAATAGACGTAGGGCGTGGTGCCCCGGTACTGGCGGGTAAAAGGCATGTCAGCAATGCCGCGCACCATCGCTCCCTGCTCGCGGATGACCGCCTGCACGAAATCGGGCCAGTCCAGGAGTACGAAAGGCGAGGTGACGGCGAAGACGACGAAGGCCACCAGGCAGGCCAGGAGACAATGGCGCCAGGCCCGCGCCTGCGCTGCCGCCCGCTCCTCGTCCTGGGCCCGCAGGGCGATGAGCAAGGCAGCCGTCACCGGTGCGGCCAGGATGGGCAGTGCGCTGAACTTGGAGGCCACCGCCAGGCCCATGCCCACGCCGGTGAGCACCGCCGCTTTTGCCGTGCGCTGCTCGACCATCAGCATGGCCCCGTAGAGCGCCAGCAGGGTGAAAGTGGTCGAGATGGGGTCCACGGCGAAGAAGTGGGCCAGTTGTATTTGCAGAACGGTGAAGGCGGAGAGAGCAGCGGCCAGCAGGGCAGCGCCGCGCCCGTAGATGCGGCGGGCGATGAGGTACACCAGGTACACCGTTACCGTATCCAAAAGGGCGACGATCACCCGCCCGATGAAGGCAAAACCCCGTACGTCGGTGGTCATAGTCAGAGTGCGCACCAGACTCTCCGAAGCGCCGAGCCGCCGGGCCAGGGGAGCCAAAGCGTGAAGCGCGTTGGCGGTGATGGTTAGCACGTAGAGTGGAAAGTGGCCGTAGGTGTAAGAGCGCCGATGCTGGCCGGCCGGGTCCCACAGAGGGTTGAAGGGCGATTGCTTGGGATCGAGGGCAGTGGACCAGTCCCGAGGCCAGTGCATGGTGGGCGCGTAGAAGGCCACCGTGGAACGCTCGTCAGGATGCGCCAGCTCCCCACCGTCCCAGGCGACGTTGTACAGACGCAAGGCTGCGGCGATGAGCAATATCACCACCAGCGCCCATCGCTCCCCGTGCTGCTTGAGTGTGTGTATCATGGGCGACAAGACATTCTCCTCGGCAGGCATTGTTTTACGCCAGGTGCACTCTTTCGGACAGTGTCGCGTGTTGCGTGAGAGGACGGAACACGCAACACGCAGTAGAGGAGACCACAAGCGAGGACCTGGGCTAACGCTTCTCAAAAAATGCCGATAAAGCGGGCGTATTGTATCATTGTCGGCGGTTTAAGGCAAACTTCCGCGCAGTGGTCCGATGCAGAGCTCGGGTCCGCCCTCCTCCGGGAGAGTACACCGCAAAACTGTGGGGCAACAACAAGCCTAGCATGTCGAATGGCTTAAGACTGGCTCGGTACCTATCGCCCGGCGTGACCACTCACCCGGGAGCGGGTGAGTTACCGCCCGGCGATGAACTCGCCGGGCTACGGAGCAACGGGCGCTGAAAGCGCCCTGCCAGCCCGGTTCAGCGGGCGTGGCTTCGTAGCCGGGGCACTTGATGCCCCGGCGAGCGCGGCAGGATTTACCCACAGTTTTGCGCTATATCCCCTCTGGGAGAAGCGCTTTGCCTTAAATTCCAAATACGAGTACAATTATGTAACATCCGGCTTAGTTCAACTCTGGATTATGTGACGGCTTCGCGCCACATGAATCCTTATTTGTCGGGCGGCAAAAAACGCGCACCGAGAATCAAAAGTAGCCCGATGGTTCACCATCGGGCGTGCGGGCGGGAAACCGGCAACGGCTTTTTGGAGATAAACAGCTCTCAGACGGTGCTCTAAACATTCCCTGATGAACACAGTAAGGAGACAAATGGTTGACCT
>JAGGZG010000044.1 GCA_021162125.1 Anaerolineae bacterium | reverse complement strand
GGCGGCCCTCGCTTCATCGAAGGCCATTTCCACGGCGTTCTTGCTGGATTCACCGTAGGTCTTCACGTCCCCGCTCATGGGGAAGAGCATAGCGACCTTGATGGGGAAACCAGGCGCAGGCGCAACAGATGGCTTTTCCTCTTCTTCCGTCGTAGGCGCACCCGCGGGGGCCACGAACTTGACGAACTCGACCTTGCCATTGGTGATGTGGTTGATGGCCGCCGTTTTCTGCGGGTCACCGTTCTCGTTGAAGACGATCTTGCCAGCCACGCCCTCGTACTTGATGTTCTGCATTGCGTCCTTCACCACGGCGGGGTCATCTACCCCGGCCTCGGAGATGGCCTGCAGCAACACGCGGGCCGCGTCGTAGGCCAAGGCGGCGAGTGCGTCCGGCGCTGCGCCGTACTTCGCCGTGTAGTTGGCGACGAAGTTCTGGACGATGGGGCGGGGGTCAACCGGCGAGTAGTGGTTGCTGAAGTACCCGCCATCCACGGCCTCCAGGTCCAGGAGGGGTGAATCCCAGCCATCACCGCCCTGCATGATCGCCGTGATGCCTTTTTCCTTGGCCTGCTTGGCGATGACGTTGACCTTGTTGTAGTAGTCGGGCAGGAAGAGCACGTCTACGTTGGCCTCGGCCACCTTGGTCAGCAGGGCCGAGAAGTCGGTGTCATCCTTGGTGTAGGCTTCGAAGACCGGCACTTCGCCGCCCAGGTCCTCGAAGGCGGCCTTGTAGTACTCGGCCAGGCCCTTGACGTAGTCGTTGCCCACGTCGTAGAGCACGGCTGCCTTCTTGGCCCCCAGCTCGTTGATGGCGAAGGAGGCGTTAACCTTGCCCTGGAAGGGGTCGAGGAAGCAGGCGCGGAAGACGTACTCTTTGTTGGAGCCGTCCTCGTTGATCGTCACCTGCGGGTTGGTGGAGGTGGGGCTGATCTGTACGACGTGGGCGGCGTTGGCGATCTCCGAGATAGGGATCGAGGCGCTGGAGCACACGGCCCCGATGATGTAGTGCACCTTATCCTGGGAGATGACCTTGTTGCCCACGTTGGAGGCTTCCTGGGCGTCGCACTTGGTGTCGCCCAGCACGGTCTCGATCTCCCACCCGGCGGCCCTCGCTTCATCGAAGGCCATTTCCACGGCGTTCTTGCTGGATTCACCGTAGGTCTTCACGTCCCCGCTCATGGGGAAGAGCATAGCGACCTTGATGGGGAAACCAGGCGCGGGTGGAACTTCTACACCTGCGGCCGTAGGTGCTTCAGTGGGCGTGGCCTCTGCGGCGGGTGCTTTGGTAGGCACTGCCGTGGCCTCTGCAGGGGGTGTAGGGGTGCAGCCCGTCGCGATGCTAAAGAGCAAGGACGTGACCACTAGTAAACCCAAAATTTTCATAGCTTTCATCTCTTCACCTCTCCTTTTCTTCCTGCGGAATTGGCTGAACACTTTCTCTTTCACGTTCCAGCCGGTCATACCACTGGGGTGCCTATCCCTTCCTGGCAGGCATACTCACCTCCCTTCCTCCGGGTTAATAATAGCGAGAGCCTTTCGTAATTCAATCAACGTGTTCTACAGTGAGCGAGCAGTCACCCTGAGCGGAACGGAGCGTAGCGAAGTGTAGTCGAAGGGGACTGCGAGCGGGTCTTACGAAGCCGCAAAAGTCTCCTTCGACTCCGCTGCGCTCCGCTCAGGATGACTTTTGCTGATCTGCACGAATTACGAAAGGGTCTCAATAGCCTCCGAGCACGACGCCGCAGCACTGCGAATAATCAAACGTTGATTCCGGCTATAACGCGCGATCACGCTCTGAAGGCCACATGGACATTAGGTTTATCTATCACATATAAAATTACGGAGGATAACAAAATGGCTATCAAGCTGGTTACTACAAATGGCCAGTCTACGCTATGTTCACCAAATGCATGGGGAAACAGGATCAAAAACCGGGCAATGACGTTGAAACCTTGCACAAAGATACACGCTGTCAGTGCCCATTTCTTGAGCGTCAGCATAGCCCAGCCCAGAAATGCAAAGAAGGCAAGGGGAAATAGGAGCAGGATGGGATTGACGGATAGAAGCAATTGTGGCGGCAGCAAAAGGGCTGGGACGAATTGTAGGATGGCTACTAAAGTGACTACGGTAGGGCGTGAGGTCTTCATGGAAGGGTTCTCCTTGGCAAGTACCTGATCTGTGATTATATGGCTAGATAAACACAATCCCGACGACACTGTTATTTTGAGCAGTGGTCAGGATGAACTACTTGATCCGCCGTGAAGATTGAAAAGCGGAATTGCCTTCTTGGAAATAAGGGCTCTTTAGGATTTCGCAGGGTCAAGGTGCTGGACTCCCCGTTGGGGGCGCGGCGCAAAGAACCCGAACAAGTTCGGGACTCCGATACATCGCCCCTGCAAACTCCCAGAGACCCGAAATAAGTAGTATTGATGTCGTTCTCTAAAGTACATGGAAATGGCTTCCACGAGTACTCAGAAAAACAAACTGAAGCCGGGTTCCGGGAGACGGTGATGATGCTGCAGTGGAGAACACGGGCTAGATTATAGCAGATAGTGCTTACCCTGTCAAGAATGGTTCGCTCAGGGATGCAATTAGGTTTTGGACGAGTTATCGCCAACCTGGTCCGCCGCCTGGTGGCCTTTGCGATGATACAAGGAGATGCCTGGCATCTCTTTGTGGGGCATCTGGGGAGCAAGTCGGCCATGTTCAGAACCGCTCTCTGCGCCAAAGTTGCTTCATAAAGGGTAATGCCCGGCACCTGGAAACTTGAATACCCTGGCCCGCGTTTTTATGCTTGTTTACCCTGGAGTTGCAGGGCGTACTCCACTCCGCTTTGCAGGTCACGCCGGGTTGTCACTGTGCTCAGCTCCACATTCAGGCGGGGAAGAGCCTGAGCCATTCCCGGTTGGAGGCCCACCAGGACGACCTCTGCGCCAAGCAGTCGTGCAGCCTGAGAGCCCTGGCTCAGGACGTTGGTCACCGTCCGGGTAACGGTCTCCACGCCGGTTACGTCGATGAGCGCTACTCGCGCCCGATGGCGGGTGATGCCTTCCAGCAGTGCTTTGATGATCTGTCGTCCGCGCTCCTCGTTCACGTACCCGATGATGGGCAGGATGATGATCCCTTTCATAACCGGGATCACCGGTGTGGAGAGCTCATGCACCGTTTCCAGCAGGAGTCTCTGCTGCTCGAGGGCGGCCCGTAGCTCGGCGACCGTGCGTTCCAATTCGCTTTTGGTGTGCTCGAGTTCCCTGGCCCGCTCTGCACTCTGACGAAGCGCCTGTTCCAGACTGCGTCCTGAGAGGGAGATCAAAAAAGCCAACAGGTAAAAGATCAGCACTACCTGGGGGATTCCGCTCAGGAGTTTGGCCTCCAGTGACAGCGCCGTGGCGGGCGCAGCGGGTACGATCAGCCCGTAGGCTTGCAGTAAGGTTAACGCCGTGTAGGTGATTGCGCTCAGGGTGGCAAACAGGAAGCTGGACCAGCCGGGCAGAATGATGCCGGAGGCGATCACTGGCCAGAGGTAAAAATAGGGGATGTTGCTTCTGTACCCGAAGTACGACATGACGGCGGCGATCAGGATGATGGTGAACAGGAGGAACAAGTAGCTGGCCGTGTAGAAATGGTCATTTTTATTCAGCCAGGCAGCCACTGCCCCGACCAGGGCGGTGGCGATTGCCAGCCCGAAAGTGGACGGCATGGGGAATGAGGGGTCCTGCATTTTGGTGGCTATCGTGGATATCAAGATCAAAATCACCGCCCCGGTCTGGACGGTTATCAGGGTATGTAGCATCTTTTGCCGTCGGGCGCGCTCCTGCGTGCTCAGGGGAGGTGCGAAGCGCGTCCACAGGTCACCGTTGAATGCCTGGGGCGGTGGGACTGTGCTCTCCTCTGCTTGCGGAGCGTCTGGTGATTCTGTCATGCTACGTTTTTCCCTGTGTATAGCTCTTGTTGGCTCGGCATCACGAGTTGTGGTATAATTCGGTTGAACTGAGGAGAATACTGGAGGAGGTTAAATCATGAGAAAGCGCCGCTGGAATGCAAGTCAGATCGTTCTCTGGATGCTGAGCGCCGTCGTCGTTCTGAGCATGATTTGTGGGCTGGTTGTGGCTGTGATGCCTCGCCCCCCGCAGCCCACCGCCACGCCTGTGCCGTGGACACTTACTCCGACGCCGCTGCGTCCTTTGCCCATGCCAACGGTTACCCCTGCGTCGCTGACTCTCACACCGGTTATCACTCTGGCTCCTCCGCCTCTGCTGGTCACTCCCACTCCGACCGCGATGCGTGATTCGTGAAACGTAAAGCCGTAAAACGTGGCTCTCACGCATCACGTTTTACGGCTTTACGTTTCACGTTTTACGTCCTTACGTTTCACGTTTTACGTCTTTACGCACCACGTTTCACATTTCACGCTTCACGCCTCTCAAATGCTCTCGGTACAGTCACAATTCGATAGTCAATCCCTCGTAAGCAAGCACGGTGTTGGGAAAG
>JAGGZG010000290.1 GCA_021162125.1 Anaerolineae bacterium | reverse complement strand
TCGGCGTGGAGGTGGGCGTCGGTGTCACGGTTGGCGTGGGCGTCGGCGTGCGGGTGGGAGTGGGCGAGGGAATCTTGAAAGCCCACAACTCCTCTGCCTGGTTGCCGGCCAGGTCCTCAACTTCCAGGATCACAAAGTACCAGCGGGGCTCCAGGTCGGCGTCTGGATAATAGCGGATGCCCCCGACGTCAACGGTCGCCCTGGCAGTGATGTCCTCCCAGTTGAGCGCCAGCCGCACGGTAGTGGTGTTGATCCCCGTCCCCCGGATGTTGTCGCTGTAACTGGCGGCGATCAAGGGTCTCTTGTTGTAGACCACGGCCTTGTTCGGGGGGCGCAGGCTGCGGATGGTGGGTGGGGTGGTGTCCTTCTGTCGCCACCACCACGCGCTGCCCATAGCCATCAAGATCAGAAACAGTACCAGACTACCGGCGATGATCAGCGTGCGCGCGGTTTGGGGAAGTGCATTCCAACGATGGCGGTAGGGCTGCGCGGCGCGGGTCACCCTGGAGCGCACCCCTTCGGCGGGCAAGGGGAGTTGCTCCTGCACCTTGTGCCCTATCAGCCACAGCCGCAACAGGTCCACGCGAAAGGCATAAGGTGCCCGGCGGGTGAGAACGTCCCGCTGGGCCAGGTTCCGCAGGGCGGCGTTCACCTCACTGGCAGTGAGGGCCACCCCGTGGTGTTTGAGCGTGCGCTCCACGCTCCGCCGTGATGCCTTTCGCTTTCTGCCGCTGGTGGCCTTCGCTAATGCTGCCAGGACGAAGCGCTCGGTCTCGCTTGCATCCTCCCAGACGTGTTTGAGGTTGACCATCCCCCGTTCCACCGTCTCCGGCAGCACGGCCTCAACGTCGTCCACAGTGACCCGCGTGCTGCCCCGTGCCTGACAGCGGGCGAACAGGCAATGGCAAAGCAACTGCGTGTAGTAAGGGTGACCGGAGGTGATGCACAAGATGCGCTCCACGGCCGCCGGGTCGTAATCGAGTACCCCCCGTGCCGGCTCGACGATCAACGCGCGGGCCTCGGCCGGCTCCAGGAAGCTGATCTCTTTGTACAGGGCGACGCGGAACAGGGTGGAGAAGTCCCGACGCCGTTCCTCCAGCTTACTGCCCAGGACGAACAGAAAGTCGAGACCGGGCCAATGTTGCATCAGACTGTTCACGTAATGGATGACGTCCTGTTCCAACTCGCCGGAGCGGATTTTCTTCTCCAGGAGTTCCACCTCGTCAAACATCAGGAGCAGGTGAGCGTCGCCGATGGCGGCCCGCACCTGGCCCAGAAATTCTTCCTGGAATTGATAGCGAGGGTCGGCGGCGAAGGCGCTGCGCTTAGGGCGGGGTGCTTTGATCCCGTAATCTTTGCGCAGAGTGCGCTGGATGGCGTGGGCCACGTCGCACAGGAAATTCGCCATGCCGTCCAGGGCAACGCCTTGCAGATCAATGAGCACGGGCAGGTAGTCTTCCGGCAGGTGGCGGCGCATCTGATACAGCACCGACGTCTTGCCCGTGCGGTGCTCGCCGTAGAGGACGATCACGTTGTTCTGATACGCGCCAAGCAGGTTGTTGCGCACGTCCTCGAACACGTCCTGGCGACCGAAGAACATCCGTTCGCCGGTGATCGGGTTGCCAGCGATGTAGGGGTTAGTGACGCGCTGTCTCGGTGTCATCTACAGGTTCCTCGTCGGCTATTTGGGTCTATTGAGCACAATTCTGTTTTGCTGACCACGCTTCCCTTACGCGCTCGACGTGTCCATTATCAGTAGTTGAGAGATCCGCCCCCGCCCGGCGCTGAAGCGCCAGGCTCAGCAGCAGAAGCCTGCTGAAGCAGGCTGTGGTGGTCTCGGAACCGCCGTCCACATTGGCGAAGGGTGCTTCAGCACTCTTCGCCTGCTCAGCCTGGACGTTCACGTCCAGGCGACGCGGCAGCAGCACCGACTTTTCTCAAGTACTGATTATACCACACTTTATTGTAAAACCTCAAACGCCTTGCCAAACTCGGCAAAAGAGCGTACAATAAGGGCACCGGGTCAGTGGTGGATTCAGAAGCAGTGTGTATGCATGTTGCCTGGATACTCGCGGCCCATATATTTTTCGTATTCGTTTAGGCCACCTCTTTTTCTTACCGCCGAGGACGCTGAGAACGCAGAGCCGAGTAAGAACTGATTTGGAAACCAGTAGAGATGGTTTGGGTGTGCTTCAAATGAGACGTGCGCACCGTCGTGAACAGGCGGTGCTGGGTGACTTTCCACATTGAAGGACCTATCCAGCACCGGTTCTTCAGGCCGGTGCGGTCTTGGCTCTGCGACCTCTGCGCGCTCTGCGGTAAAATCAAGTGGACGCCTGAACGCTTACTATTTTTCCACAATCAAATTGCTGACAGAAAGGAGTCAAAGATGACTGACAAACTGGATTTCATCCGGGAAGAGCTGGCGACACTGGAAGCAGAAAAACGTTACATCCACATCCGCACGATGGAATCGCCGGCCGATGGCTGGATGGTTGTAGACGGCAAGCGGGTGCTTAACTTCTGCACCAACAACTACCTGGGCCTGGCCAACCATCCGGCTCTCAAGGAGGCGGCCAAGAAAGCGATTGACGAGTGGGGCGTGGGACCCGCCGCCGTGCGCACCATCGCCGGCACGCAGGCCCTGCACCTGGAGTTCGAGCGGCGGCTCGCGGCCTTCAAGGGCGTGGAGGCGGCGATGTACGTGCAGAGCGGGCTCTGTGCCAACCAGGCGGCTATCCCAGCGCTGGTAGGTCGAGAGGACTGCGTCTTCTCCGACCGGCTGAATCACGCTTCCATCATTGACGGCTGTCGCCTTTCGCGGGCCAAAATTATAGTTTACGAGCACTGCGACCCTGCCGACGCGGAGCGGGTGATTAAAGAAAACATCGGCAATTACCGTCGCGGACTGCTGGTCACCGATGGCGTGTTCAGCATGGATGGCGACATCGCTCCCCTGGACAAGCTCCACGAAGTCGCTGAGAGGTATGGCGTGCTGACTATGGTGGACGATGCCCACGGTGAGGGCGTGCTCGGCGGGGGCAAAGGCATCGTCCACCACTTCGGCTTACAGGGCAAGTTCGACGTCGAGATGGGCACCCTCTCCAAAGCGTTCGGTGTGGTGGGGGGCTCCCTGGCTGGCAGGAAAATCATCATTGACTATCTGCGCCAGAAGGCACGTCCCTTCCTTTTCTCCAGCGCCGTCACGCCGGCCGACACTGCTGCTTGCCTCGCCGCCGTGGATTTGCTGGAGAAAAGCACCGACTTGGTGGACAAGCTGTGGGCCAATGCGGAGTACTTCAAAAAGGGCATGAAGGAGCTGGGCTTCGACACTGGTCACACCCAGACGCCCATCGTGCCGGTGATGCTGGGTGAGGTGGGCCTGGCCAAGGAGTTCTCCGCGCGCCTGTTCGACGAGGGCGTGTTCGCCATGGCCCTCGGCTTCCCCACCGTGCCCCGGGGGCAGGCCCGCATTCGGGTGATGAACACCGCCGCCCATTCTAAAGAAGACCTGGACCGTGGCCTGGAAGCCTTCGAGAAAGTGGGCAAGGCCCTGGGTGTGATCTAGGAGAACATGTACAGCCTCGATGATACTATCGCCGCTATCTCCACCCCCGTCGGCGAGGGCGGGATCGGGATCGTGCGCCTGAGCGGGCCGGATGCGCTTGCTATCTTGCGGAATATCTTCCTGCGGGGTAGGAAGCGATCCGCGATCCGCAATCTGCAACCCTACCGTCTCACCTACGGCCACATCGTTGATCCCGACACCGCTCAGCCCCTCGACGAGGTACTGGTGGCCTATATGCCCGCCCCGTGGACTTACACCCGCCAGGATGTGGTGGAGATCAACTGTCATGGGGGCATCGTGCCTCTGCGGAAGGTGCTGGAGCTGTGCCTGCGCTACGGGGCGCGGCTGGCCAGTCCGGGTGAGTTTACCCTGCGGGCCTTTCTCAACGGGCGCATTGATCTGGCCCAGGCGGAGGCAGTGCTGGACATCGTGCGGGCCAAGACGGCAGCCAGCCTGCGCGTGGCCGTGGGTCAACTGGATGGGCGACTTTCCAATGCGATTCGCCAGGTGCGGGCGCAGATGGTGGACGTATTGTCCTGGCTGGAGGCCAGCGTGGACTTCGCCGAGGACGAGATTCCGTCCCGTGACATCACCCCTGATCTGGAAGAGGTGCAGGAGCGTCTGGAACGGCTGCTGGCCACCGCCGACCAGGGCATCGTCTACCGCCAGGGAGTACGCACGGCCATCGTCGGCCGGCCCAACGTGGGCAAGTCCTCCCTGCTCAACGCCCTGCTGCGCACCAGCCGGGCCATCGTCACTTCCATTCCCGGCACCACCCGCGACACGCTGGAGGAGACCCTGAACCTGCAAGGCGTGCCTCTGGTGCTGGTGGATACGGCGGGCATCACCGCCGACGCGGAGGACGTGGTCGAACGGCTGGGGGTTGAGCGCAGTCGGGCGGCGTTGGCCCAGGCCGACCTGGCTCTGTTGGTGGTGGATGGCAGCGAGCCGCTGACTTCCGCCGATCGCGACATCGCTGCTCTGCTGGAGGATAAACCCGGCCTGCTGGTGATCAACAAGTGCGACCTGCCCGTGGTCATTGACGTTGATGGCTTCCTGCCCAATCTGCCCCGTGTGCGCATCTCGGCGCTGACCGGAGAGGGCCTGGACACGCTGGAGTCGGCCATCGTGGAAAGCGTATTCTCCGGTCAAGTGCTCGCCTCAGACGCACTGCTGGTCAGCAATCCACGCCACAAGGATGCCCTGCAACGGGCTTATGACCACGTGCTCGCTGCCCGGCAGACCCATGCCCACGGCCTACCCGCCGACTTCGTGGCCATTGACCTCACCGCGGCCATCAACGCCCTGGGTGAGATCACCGGCGAGACCCTGCACGAAGATTTGCTGGAGACCATCTTCAGCAACTTCTGCATCGGCAAATAGCGCCGATTTCGGCAGTGCAAGAGCCCACCTGCCAGAGGGCAGGTGGGCTCGTTTGCTCTTGTGACCCGTCGGTTGGCCGTTTCAGCCGAGACCCAGCCGAGCCTCCACCTCCGCCGGCGTGAGACCGGTGACGCTGACCATCTTGGCCCGTGACCTCCGCCCGGCGACGATCTCCACCTGGCTGCGACGCACGCCCAGCCTTTTAGCCAGGAGTTTAATCAGAGCTTCGTTGGCAGCGCCCTCCACCGGTGGGGCAGTGAGCCGCACCTTGAGCGCGTTGCCCTGTGCGCCTACGATTTCGTTCTTCTTCGCCCTGGGGATGACGCGCACGGCAAAAGCTGCCCCGCCCACGGCGCTGGTGATTTTGAATTCGCGCATGTCCTCGCCTCCGTACACTCCCCCCGATTGCCTGTGCCAGGTCAGGTGGTTTTGACGGGCGAAACTGAGCGTTCGTGATGGATAGGGTGTATCATCCGTCAAAGTCGGCGTGTTGGATCACCAGCCTAGCGCAGCACACTGGCGATAACTGACACCAATAATATACGCAGAATATAAAGCAGCAACAAAACCGCTGCCGGGCTGACGTCCACCATCCCGATGGGAGGGATCACCCGTCGCATAGGAGCCAACACTGGTTCGGTGAGTCGCCGCAGCCAGCGCACGGTCGGGTGAAAAGGGCCGACGATCATCTCCAGAAACACGCGGGCGACGATCACCAGGCTATACAGGCTGAACAGCAGGTTGATAATGTAGATCAGAACGCCTTTCACAATTCACTCCCTTCCATTTTGGATTATATACTCCGCGTATGAAAAATGTGTGAACACAGGTCGCCGCTGTTGATGCACCTGTTGGGCAGCCGAGCGTGTTGCGTGCTATGTGCTGCGTGTGGCGTAGAACCGCTCACAGTAAAACGTAGCACGCAACACGTTTCACAAAACCGAACTGCAAACGTATGAACGTCAACGTGTCCCGCGCGGGCCGAAGATCGCCCGCCCGATGCGTACTATCGTCGCCCCTTCCTCGATGGCCACCTCGAAGTCGTCGGTCATGCCCATCGAAAGGTGCCGCCACTCGACCTGCGGAAATCGGGTGGCCAGCGCGTCGCGCAGCTCACGCAGGCCGCGAAATACAGGTCGTGCATCCTCGGGGTCGGCCACGATGGGGGCCATGGTCATCAGCCCCTCAATGCGCACGTGGGGCAGGGTGAGTATTTCGGCAATGGCCGCCTCCAGTGTGTCCCGGTCCGCTATCGGGAAGCCGTATTTGCTGGCCTCGCCAGAGACGTTGACCTCCAGTAACACGGGCATCGTCCGGCCACGTGCCGCGCAGAAGCGATCCAGGCGACGGGCCAGCTTCACCCTATCCACCGAGTGCACGATGTCGAACAGATCTACTGCGGGCGCGGCCTTGCGGCTCTGCAGGTGGCCCACCATGTGCCAGGTAATGTCCTCCGGTAGCTCGCCAACCTTACCGGCCGCCTCTTCCACCCTGTTCTCGCCGAAGTGACGCAGGCCCAATTCATAAGCCGCGCGGATGACTTCCGGCGGGTGGGTCTTGGTTACTGCCACCAAAGTAACCTCGGCCGGGTCGCGTCCGACACGTTCCGCCGCGGCCGCAATCCGCTCCCGTACCCGCTGTAGATTCGTAGCAATGTCTACCATTGGTCACCCCCTGTTGCTCTGCTATCGGAATCCCACTACTATCCCGAAGCGCCCGGTCCGCCCCTGCTCCGCCCGATGAGAGTAGAACTCGTCGGTGCGACAGGCAGTGCACAGTCCCGACATCTCGATGTGGACCACTCCCGCCTGAACGAGCTGCCGCCGATTGGCCTCCCACAGATCCAGATGCCACGAGCCGTCCCGCTGGCGGAGTAACACCGACGGCCAGCCGGGGATCGCGGTCCGGGCAGCCTCGACTATTTCTGGCCCGACCTGATAGCAGCAGGGGCCAATACCCGGCCCCAACCCGGCGATCAGGTCAGCCGGCCGGCTGCCGAACGCGGACCGCATGGCCTGCACCGCTTTCCGGGTGACCCCGGCCAGTGTGCCTCGCCATCCGGCGTGGGCCAGCCCAATGGCCCGGTGCACCGGATCGTAGAGCAACACCGGCAGACAGTCGGCATAACGCTGCATCAGGGCTATGCCGGGCACGTCAGTGATCAGCACGTCAGTTTGAGGGCACACCCGGCCCCGATCTTCACGGCCCACGCGGGCTACACGGGTGCCGTGCACCTGGTATCCAGTGACGATGTCCCGGCGGGCGATGTCCAGGGTACGACAGATGCGATGGTGATTCTCCTCCACGGCCTCGTCGTCATCGCCCACCGTGTGCCCAACGTTAAGCGTGGCCCACGGGGCAGAGCTCACTCCGCCCAGGCGGGTGAAAATCCCATGAAACAGCCCCGGTTGATCGCTCAGAGCTTCGAAGCAATAGTATACCAGGCCGTTGTCGTGATGCTTCAGCAATGGAGTCGTGCCCCTTTCTCATTCACGCACGCATACACGTCAAGTGTAACATGAAAATGAGTAGATGGCAAACGGAGATTCACCGTGAACAAATACGAAAGGCCCCCTCCTCTCCGGGGATAGTGGCGGGGGCCTTCGTGCAACGGGTTTATTTGCCTGTAGAGTTAGATAACGACCGAGCCCCTGGCATGGGCTGTGGGGGGGCAGCGATGGCGGCCAGGGGCTCGGTTCGACTATCGGCGAATGGCTGTAATGTGCTATTTTGGGGCAACGATGAGCTGTGATGTTCGCTTCAAGTCGCTCGTATTATACCACGGAATTAGCCCGTGGTGAGTCAATTTTGGGTAAAGAATGCGTTACGAAAGCGTAGAGCTCCGGCTGGCGATCAGGGGATGACTGCTTGAAGAAAGCGATGAGTTGGTGTACAATATAAGCCGTCACATCACGTAATGTAGACCCTCCCGCAGGTTCAGAAACCGGAGGGAGGGTTAGGGGTACAATCATCAAGGGACCGATCATCTTATGGAGACACCAAGAGAGATCGTGCTCAATAATCGCTACCACCTCCTGAATCGCGTTGGCGAGGGGGGGATGGCCGTGGTGTATCGCGCCTACGACCAGGCTCTGGATCGTGTGGTGGCGATCAAAGTTCTGCGTCGGGACTACGGTGACGACGCTGCGTTTCTGGCTCGCTTTCAACGGGAGGCGCGGGCCGCGGCCAGCCTTGACCATCCTAACATCGTCACCGTCTTTGACGTAGGACAGGATGGGGACTGGCACTACATCGTCATGGAGTACGTGGAGGGGCGCAATCTGAAAGACGAGATCCGCGACGGAGCGCCTTTCCGCGTGGGCCAGGCACTGGACATCGCCATTCAGGTGTGTGCTGCTGTAGGGTACGCTCATCGGGCCGGATTGGTGCACTGTGACCTCAAACCGCAGAACGTGCTGGTCACTGCCGATGGGCGGGTAAAAGTGACCGATTTTGGGATCGCCCGTGCCCTCTCGCCCGCGCCACAGGGTGAGGTTGAGGTGGTGTGGGGCACACCGCAATATCTCTCCCCTGAGCAGGCAGCAGGTGAACCGCCGAGCTCGGCCTCCGATGTGTATGCTATCGGCGTTATCCTCTACGAGATGCTCACTGGTGAATTGCCTTTCATCGCCGAGGATGCGCAGACCCTGGCCCTCAAACATCTGCGAGAGGAACCGCCTGCCCTGTCGGCCCGTAATCCACGCGTGCCTCTGCACGTGGAACAGATTGTGCGTCGCGCACTGGACAAGGACCCTGGGAAACGCTATCGCACGGCGGATCAACTGGGGCGTATCCTGATCGCCTGCCGACGCCAGGGCGAGGAGGCCACGCAGCCACTACGACCGGTCCCCGGCCGTGCGGCGCACTCTGGGCCCGTGGAGGGAGCCGTGCCAGAGAAGATCCGTGGCCCCGACTGGGTGGCCCGGGTTCTCGGTGCGGCGGCATTCCTGGCAGTGATGGGCCTCCTGCCGCTGTGGGGTCTGGTCTACCGGCGCTACACTTTGCCGCCACCGGTAGTCACGCCGACCCCCACGAATACCCTTGCACCTACCGCCACCTTGAGCGTTGCCGTCACACCCGCTCCCGGCGAGGTGATCGTGCCCGATTTGGTAGGCATGGAGCAGGAGGCGGCCCGCCAGACACTGGCTCGCCTGGGATTGGGCATGTCTGTAGTTGGAGAGGAATACCATTCTACTATCCCTGCGCTCAGTATCGTGTCCCAACTGGTGCCCGCCGGACAGCCTATCAAACGGGGAGAGACCGTGGGGGTGATCATCAGTCAGGGACCACGGCTGGTGACTGTGCCCCAGGCAGTAGGTGCGCCGATTTCGATGATTGAGCCGGTGTTGACCGAGATGGGCCTGGTCGTCATGCGCCAGGAGGCATGGAGTCTGGAGCCGCAGGGAACAGTCCTGGCCCAGGAGCCGGCTGCGGGAGGGATTGTGATAGAGGGCAGCACCATCGTGCTCACCGTCAGCGCTGGGCCGCGGGTGGAGATTGGCGCGAACCTGGATGACAAGGTATTGCTGGTGGCCTGTGACCTGGAGACGGAGCAGTTGCGACCCGGTGACACCCTGCACCTCACCCTGCACTGGCGCGCCTTGCAGGTGATGAGCGAAAGCTACATGGTCTTCGTGCATCTCACCCGCGCGGATGGGACCATCATCGCTCAGCGGGATAGCGAGCCGCGCGGAGGTCGCTATCCCACCATCCGCTGGACGGTGAATGAGCAGGTGAGTGACCCCTACGACCTCACGGTGCCCCCGCAGACGGAACCGGGTCTGTATTGGATTCGCACGGGGATGTACGTTCCAGGCAGTATGCGCCGCTTGCCTGTGCTGGATCCGGGTCGGGCGCAGATCGAGGAAAACAGTATCCTCATCCGGCAGGTGCAGGTGCTCGCCCCCTGAAAATTCAAAGGCGGTGGCACAATTTGGGGATTTCTGGTATAATTAATCCGCGAATGGGCATCAGTAGTGCTTACCTGGCCGTGGTTGCTGGAGAGTAATGTCGAAGCTGCGCAATGGTTGAGATGGGGTCAGGCTAGGCTGGGGAAAGCACTGAGCAATTCATAGTCTGGAGGCAGTGTTGTGGAAACGGGACGTCTTAGAAATGGGTTTATTTACCTGCTGATTCTGGTTGCGGCCGTAGCGGTCATTTACTACTTTTCAGCAGGATCAGCAAAACCGAATGAGATCAGCATTACCGAGGTGGCTCGCCAGATCAAGGCAGGCGCTGTTGAGAAAATCACAATTTCCGGGAATACGCTGAAAATCACTTACAAGGATGACAGGGAACCCACTATCGCTTACAAAGAAGAAAATGTTAGCCTCGGAGAAACGTTGGAGAAACTGGGAGTCACCCAGGAGGAATGGGCGGCCGTTGATGTGATGATCGAGGCTCCCAGCGAATGGGCGACCTGGCTGGGTGTCCTGAGCTGGATTCTGCCCTCGCTGCTCATCGTTGGCTTCCTGTGGTTCATGTTGCGCCAGGCCCAGACGGGCAACAATCAGGCGCTATCTTTTGGCAAAAGCCGGGCGCGGATGTTCACCGGCGATCAGCCAACGGTCACTTTCGATGACGTGGCCGGTGTGGAGGAAGCCAAAGAGGAATTACGGGAGGTCGTGGAGTTCCTCAAGGAGCCGGACAAGTTCATCTCACTGGGAGCGCGTATCCCCAAGGGTGTGCTCCTGGTGGGTGCTCCGGGCACGGGGAAAACGCTGATGGCCAAAGCGGTCAGCGGAGAAGCGGGCGTGCCCTTCTTCTCCATCTCGGGTTCCGAGTTTGTGGAAATGTTCGTCGGTGTGGGGGCGTCGAGGGTCCGTGATCTCTTTGATCAGGCCAAACGCCACAGCCCTTGCATCGTTTTTGTGGACGAAATAGACGCTGTAGGCCGTCACCGTGGTGCGGGGCTGGGCGGCAGTCACGACGAGCGGGAACAAACCCTGAACCAGATTCTGGTCGAGATGGACGGCTTTGATACCGACACGAATGTGATCATCATCGCGGCAACTAACAGGCCCGATATTTTGGACCCAGCCCTGTTGCGCCCGGGCCGCTTTGACCGGCGGGTGGTCCTCGACAAGCCGGACATGAAAGGCCGGGAGGCGATACTGGCTGTGCACGTGCGCGGCAAGCCATTGGCCAACGACGTGGACCTGAAAGCGCTGGCTCAGGGGACGCCGGGTTTCGTCGGCGCGGACATCGAGAACCTGGTGAACGAAGCGGCCATCCTCGCTGCCCGCCGGGGCAAGAAAGCCATAGGCATGGCGGAGTTCGAGGAAGCTATCGAGCGGGTGATCGCTGGACCGGAGCGCAAGAGCCGGATCATCAGCGAGGAGGAAAAGAAGATCATCGCTTACCACGAGGCAGGCCACGCTCTGGTCATGCGCATGCTCCCCGGCTGCGATCCGGTGCGCAAAGTGTCCATCATCTCCCGTGGTATGGCTTTGGGGTTCACCATAGCCTTACCTGAGAATGATCACTACCTGCAGGGGCGCAGCAAGTTCCGTGATCAATTGGCCGGGATGTTGGGTGGGCGCGTGGCGGAGGAGTTGGTATTTCACGACGTGACCACCGGGGCGGCCAACGATCTGGAGCGAGCCACCAAGTTGGCCAGGGCGATGGTGACCCGATACGGGATGAGTGAGAAGCTGGGGCCGATGACTTTTGGCCAGAAAGAGGAACTCATTTTCCTGGGGCGTGAGATCACCGAGCAGCGTGATTACAGTGAGAAGGTAGCGCAGGAGATTGACGCTGAGGTGCGCCGCTTCATTGACGAGGCCCATGATCGGGCTAAGGAAATACTGACCAAGTACTGGGATACACTGAGGGCCATCGCCGAGCGGCTGATCGAGGTCGAGACGATTGGCAGGGAGGAGTTTGAGGCAATTGTGACTGGAGCACCAGTGGCGGCCTGATCACCGGAGTAACGCTATGCCAGACCTCCGGGGACTCTGAGCCCCCGGAGGTCTGTGTTGTTATCCCCGTTGCCGGCGAGCCTCCACTACGTTGTGCACCTGCTCAATCTTGGCCAGCACGCGGCTGAGCTGGGCGATGTCGGTGATCTCCAGCGTAGCCACGATGGTGGCCGTGTTTTTTCTTGCCTGGGTGGTGACGTTAGCCGCCGTCATATTGACGTCCTCCTCGGCTACCACCGCGCCGATGTCGCGCAATAGCCCACCCCGGTCGTATGCCCGGATGATGATGCGCACCGGGTAGGTCTTCACTGCCGGTCCCCAATCCACCTCGATTAACCGCTCCTGTTCCCTGGTGCGCAGGATGTTGGGACAGTCACGACGATGAATGGTCACCCCTCGTCCACGGGTGATGTAGCCGACGATGTCTTCCCCAGGCAATGGATGGCAGCATCCGGCCAGGCGGGTTAGCAGGCTGCCAACCCCGCGCACCCGGATCTCGGGTGGGGCAGTTGGGGCGGCCGGGGCAAAGTGGATCGGCTCCTCAGCCTCTTCCAGTTCAGCTTCCAGGACTTTAGTTGCGATGCGCTGGGCGCTGATGTCGCCGTAGCCGATGGCTGCCAGAAAGTCCTCAACCTTGTCGTAGTTGAAAAGTTGGGCGATGTCCTCGTAACTTTCCCTCTCCACGTTGAGCCGTCGCAACTCTTTGGCCAGCATCTCCCGTCCCTGGGCGATGTTCTCCGCGCGATCCTGGCGGCGGAACCACTGGCGGATTTTCTGGCGGGCACGGGCGGTCTTGATGTAATTCAGGTGCGGGTTCAACCAGTCACGGCTGGGGCCGCCACGCTTGGCCGTGAGTATCTCGACTTGATCACCGTTCTGAAGCTGATAGTCGAGACTGACCAGATGGCCGTTGACTTTAGCTCCTCGACAGCGATGGCCGATCTCGGTGTGGATGTGGTAGGCGAAGTCTATGGGGGTGGCCCCGGCCGGCAGGTCCACGACGTCGCCCCGAGGGGTGAAAGTGTACACTCGATCCTTGAAGACGTCGCTCTTGAGGGAATCCACGAACTCCTGTGCGTCGGTGACATCCTGTCGCCATTCCATCAGCGAGCGCAGCCAGGCGATTTTGGCCTCGAACGCCATGTCCCGCTGCGCTTGCTCCTTGTAACGCCAGTGGGCGGCGATCCCGTACTCGGCGATGCGGTGCATCTCGCGGGTGCGAATCTGCACTTCCAGGGTCTTGCCATCATCGGCCACCACCGCCGTGTGCAAAGACTGGTACATGTTATCCTTGGGGGTAGCGATGAAGTCGTCGAACTGGCCGGGGATTGGTCGCCACAGGTTGTGCACGATGCCCAACACCGTGTAGCAGGTGGGGATGTCCTCGACGATGATACGAACGCCGCGCACGTCGTAAATTTGATCGAAGGGCAGGCCCTTGCGTTCCATTTTGCGGTAAATGGAGTAGATGTGCTTGGGCCGCCCGGATACCTCGGCCTCGATGCCTGCCTCCTTGAGCTCGCGCTGCAAGGTTTTCACAATCACCTCCAGGTGTTTCTCCCGCTCGGGGCGCCGTTCGTCAATGAGGGAGGCGATTTCCTTGTACTTTGCGGGATTAAGGTGGCGGAATCCCAGGTCTTCCAATTCCCATTTGATCTGCCATATTCCCAGGCGGTTGGCCAGTGGGGCGAAGATGTCGAGGGTTTCTTTGGCCAGGCGGCGACGGCGGTCTTCGGGGAGGGCGGCGAGGGTGTGCATGTTGTGCAGGCGGTCGGCAAGCTTGATGAGCACCACGCGCACGTCGTCCACCATGGCCAGGAACATCTTGCGCAGGCTCTCGGCTTCCTGATCCTGGAGGTCCCGGCGGCCCATCTGGCTGAGCTTGCCGATCTCACCCAGCTTGGTCACCCCATCCACCAGACGGGCTATCTCGTCGCCGAACTCCTGGCGTAGGTCTTCCACGCTGAGGACGGAGTCCTCGACCACGTCGTGCAGCAATCCGGCAGCGATGGTGGGGGAATCGGGACACAGATCCACCAGGTACTGGGCCACGGCCAGAGAGTGCTGGATGTAGGGCTCGCCAGAGACACGTTTCTGTCCCTCGTGCGCCAGACTGGCCACCTCGTATGCGCGGCGGATGAGGTCCAGATTAGCATGAGGGACGGATTTTTGCACTTGTTGAAGGAGAGTATCTATATCCATCGTTCCACCTCTCCTGACAAAGCGCAGCGAGAGCCACCCGGCGCTCGCTGCCATTGCGAGGATGAGGACACGAATTAGTATATACCCAAAGCTGAAATCTTGCAACAAGAAAGGGCCACCCGGATAGCCCGGATGGCCCTGCGGGCCCTACATAGCCATGGGGGCTAGTAGTTGTAGCCGCCGCCCCCTCCTAACAGGGCAGGCAGGAATCCACCCGCGAGACCGCAACAACAGGCCAGAACTAACACGACGATGCCCACGATCAGCACGTTCTTGCCGAGGGCCTTGGATTCCTCGTCCTCTCTGGTCATGAGGACGATGCCGATGATGATCCCCACTGGGGAGAACAAAACGGCCAACACGTAGAACAAAATCTTCATTCCTTGACTATAGCGCTCTTCCATTATCGTTCACCTCCTTCCCTGGCTGGTTTGAACCTCCATGTGGGAGGTAGGCCGCAATTTGGTGTAGGTCGGGTTGCCAACCCGACCTACGTAGGTTGGGCCCGTGGCCCGACGCGGACTCGGCGGGGCATAGCCCCGCCCTACATTGTTTGAACTTAAGGAATGGGATATACCTGTACCCACTCCTCGTCCTGTACCTGAAATATGTAAATGGGTGCATCACTTACCTCACCCTGGGCGTCGTAGGAGATTCTGCCAACGGGAGTCTCTATATTGAGGGAGCGGATGGCGGCAGCTACCTGTGCCGCGTCGAATTTGCCGGCCTTCTTCACTCCCTCGGCCAAAACCTCCAGGGCACTATAGCCGTTGATGCTGTAGGTATCCGGGTTACGGCGCTCCACCTCCTGGTATTCTCGAATCCAGTCCTCGTCCACGGCCTGGGCCGGGCTGGGGGCGAAGGCACTGACGTACATTCCTTCCGCCGTCCCCTCCGACTCGTCAATCGTCGCCGAGAGAAACGCCCCATCGCTGGCCAGGAATGGGATGGTGATCCCGGCGTGCACCAGGTCGGCGCGGAGATAGGGCGCTTCGATCTCGTAGCCAGCGTAGAAGATGGCGTCGGGGTCGGCCGCAGCGATTGCTCGTACCTCCTCGTCGAACTCGGATTGTTCCAGGGCTACCATGCGTTCCAGCACGACCTCGGCTCCCAGAGCGCGCAGGGCATCCACCGTACGCCGGCCCAGGTCAATCCCGTAGGTCTCGTCGTCGTTGTACAGGACGGCCACCCGTTTCGCGCCCAGGTGATCCACCAGGAACTTGGCGTCGGCCTGGGCCTGCACCTCGTTGTTGGCGTTCACACGGAAGAAGTTGCTGTAGTTGAGCGGGTTGATGGACATCCCGCTGGCTGTGGGGGTAATGACCACCAGGGGCAGGTCTTTGTAGACCTCCATCGCCGCCAGGGTCTGGCCGCTGTTGTAGTGGCCGATGACCCCGATGACCCGCTTGCCCTCCTGTACCGCCTGACGCACCTCCTCGGCCACGGCCACGGCTACGTCGGAATCGGCCTCGTCGTCCAGCTCGATGACGACGACTTTGTAGCCCAGCAGCCCGCCCGCTTTGTTGAGTCGCTCGGCCATCAACCGCGCCCCGCCGACGACGGTCTGCCCACCGTTAGCCTGGAAACCCGATAGCGGCGCGGCCACGTACACGTAAACCTCACCCTTAGTCGGCTCGCTGGCCATCCCCCCGCCCCCGCGACAGGCGGGCATGAGCAGCAGCAAGACACTCATCAGAAGCAACAGTCTGGTTCCTCTTCCCATATTCACGCTCCCTAAAGAACTTGTAAATCTGCAAGTTTGTCTCATCGTTCGCTCATTTTTCAGGCAGTTTCTCAAATCTGCGACCGCCATACGGGCCCGGCCTGGGAGCCCTCAAACGTCATCCAAGAGCCCGGCGCATGGGGCCCGTGCTGAGCGCAGTCGCAGCATCGCGGGCTGGGGTGGGATTCCACCCCAGCCCGCGATGCTG
>JAGGZG010000218.1 GCA_021162125.1 Anaerolineae bacterium | reverse complement strand
GGCGACAGCCGACCAGCCCCGCCGAGGGGTTGTGGTATCGCGGCCTGATCGCCCGCGCCTTCGATCTGCTGGCAGATCAACCCACGGAGTTCGTGTTCGTGCCCACGGACTTGCTTCCCCTTTTGCCCGCTCCACCCGCCGGGCCGCCGCCTTTCACCATCGAGCCAACCCCCCCGCCGCCGATTGTGCGCGACGACGACCGGGCGGCAGCACAGGACTTGTGTACTTTCCTGGCCTATCTGCGAAATCAAAAGGTCGTCCCCCTGCGAGATCGCAGCCTGGGGAAGCAGGACATCGCCCGGCTGGGCCCGCGTCTGCTCGTCGCCGAGGACTGGGCAGGCGCAAAGCACGAGCGCGACGTCCCGCGCCTGGCCTTGCTGCACCATCTGGCGCGGCGATTGGGACTGATTCGCCTGACCAAAAGGCGGCTGCAACCGAACCCACCGCCGGCCAAGCGCTGGCTGCGCTCCTCACCAGGCCAGCAACTTGCCAGCTTGCAGGAAGCATGGCGCGATGATGAGCGCTGGAACGAACTCTGGCGGCTGCCCACCCTGCGTTGCGAGGACACCGGCTGGCGTAATGATCCCCGCCTGGCGCGGGAGCGCGTGCTCGGTCACCTGGCCCGCTGTCCCGTTGGAGAATGGCTTTCCCTGGAAGCGTTTATCGCCGCCATCAAGCACGCCGACCCCGACTTCCAGCGGCCGGACGGTGACTATCGCAGTTGGTACATCCGCGACGCGGCTTCCGGGGAATACCTGATGGGCTTCGAGCACTGGGACCAGGTGGAGGGCGCGTTGATCGCTCACCTTATCAGCGGGCCACTGCGCTGGCTGGGGGTTGTCGCCCTGGGCTACGGCGATGAGGGAGAAACCCAACCCCACTGCTTTCGGATCACACCGCAAGGCGCAGCGTTCCTCGGTTTGACCCCGCCGCCGCCCGATCCGGAACCAGAGTCCGTGGTCATCGCCTCTGACCTTAGGGTGCATGTCCCGTCAGCGACCCCGCTGTACGATCACTTCCAACTGGCGCGCATCAGCGAGTGGGAAGCATCAGTACCGGAGTTCGTCTACCGCCTGACGCCTGCTGCCCTGGCCCGCGCCCTGAGCGAGAAGGTATCTGTGAAGCAAGTGTTGGCCTTTTTGGAACGGATCAGTGGCGGACGGGTGCCGTCCAACGTGAGCGTGTCCTTGCGCGGCTGGGCGGAGAAGTTCGGCGCGGTGCGACTGCGGCGAGCGGTGGTTCTTCAAGTGCGGAAGGAAATTACCTTGCAAGAGCTGCGCACCCTGCCCCAGACTGCGCCGTACCTGATCGAAATAATCTCGCCACGGGCGGCGTTGGTCAAGGAGGAGGACTGGCCGCGCCTGGTGGAGGAGCTGAGGAAGCTGGGATACCTGCCCCAGGTGGAGGGACTGGAATAGTAGGTCGGGTTGTCAACCCGACCTACGAGCTGTGATAGAATTGCAGATGTAGAAAGGGGAGAAGCGTGGAAAACAGGGCGGACTCATTGCAGAATCGCTTCCGCCAGTTTTTCGGTATGGAGGCGGCGCTGGTGGTCTGCGCGCCCGGGCGGGTGAATCTCATCGGCGAGCACACCGACTACAACGATGGGTACGTCCTGCCGGTGGCCATTGACCGCAGCGTGCTTCTGGCCGCGTCCCCCCGATCAGACTGGCGGGTGGTCGTCCACGCCCTGGACTTCGATCAGCAGGCCGAGTTCTCCCTGGACGACATCACCCCCGACGCTGAGCACCCCTGGAGTAACTACCAGCGCGGCGTGGCCTGGGTGCTACAAAGCGAGGGGTTCACCCTGCCTGGCCTGAACGCAGCGCTGACCAGCGACGTGCCCATCGGCGCGGGCCTGTCCTCCTCGGCGGCGGTGGAGGTGGCGACCGCCTACGCCTGGCAGGTGCTGGGTGGACTGGAGCTCGACCGGGTGCGGTTGGCCCTGCTCTGCCAGCGGGCAGAGAACGAGTTCGTGGGTATGAACTGCGGAATCATGGACCAGTTCATCTCCGCGCTGGGCCAGCGGGATAGCGCTCTGCTCATTGACTGCCGTAGCCTGGACTACGAGCTGGTGCCCATACCCGCCCGTACTGCGGTCGTCGTCGCCGACACGCGGATGCGGCGTGACCTGGTGGCCTCGGAGTACAACGCCCGGCGGCGGGAATGCGAGGAGGGCGTGCGTCTGTTGCAACGCTATCTGCCCGGCATCACTGCCCTGCGCGACGTGTCGCCCGCCCAGTTCGCGGAGTACCAGGCCCGGCTGCCCGACGGCGTGCGCCAACGCTGTCGCCACGTCGTCCACGAAAACGACCGCGTTCTGCGGGCCGTGGCCGCCCTGCGAGCCGGTGATCTGGATACCTTTGGCCAGCTGATGGACGAATCGCACACCAGCCTGCGCAACGACTACGAGGTCAGTTGCCCGGAACTGGACGCGCTGGTCATGGCCGCCTGGCGCGTCGCGGGTGTGTACGGCTCACGGATGACCGGGGCGGGGTTCGGGGGATGCACGGTAAGCCTGGTGGATGAGGGCGCGGTGGAGGCTTTCCGTGAGCGCGTGGCTTCCGCGTACCAGGCGGCCACGGGCATCGCGCCCGAAATCTACGTCTGCCGGGCGGAGGCGGGGGTGAGCGTGGTGGATTCGGGGAGCTCATAAACGTCGGACGGGGATGTCCGACTTACACGTTAACCTAAAATTCGTGCCATTCATCCATTTGTGAAATTCGTGATGAGTACGCCCTATGAACGCTAAACAAGTACGGCCGGAGTCTGTCCTCGCGCTCAGCTCTTCTGCGCCAGAACAAAAAGATGCGCTGAGGTGGGATACATGCTATCCGTCACGATTTTCGACCAGATGACGTTGAATCCACACTCTTCAATCATCAAAGAACCGACTCGGGAATTTGGTCACGGGCACTCCGGCACCGCAGCCCGCGTCGAGCACCTGTGCGCCTTTGGGCAGTCGCTGCACGAGGTCCCAAAGTAACTGCACATCCTCCGAATCCTCGGTACGATCTGCCAGGTACTCTACGGCTATTGCGTCATAACCTGCTCTTACAATCTCTGTTACTACTCAGGCCAGCGGTTGAAACCGCGCCTGAGGAGCTAAAGCTGGCTGTCCACCTGCGTGGACAGGCGCGTCCACGCAGGTGGACGCTCGGCTGCAAGCCCTCTAGAGGCGATTTCAATCGC
>JAGGZG010000127.1 GCA_021162125.1 Anaerolineae bacterium | reverse complement strand
TCGTAATGCCAAGAGGAGTCCGCGCTCTCTAGCGCGGAAGGAGGTGGAACGGCGTTAGAGAACGCCTCCTCCTCGTAAATTGAATTTTGCCGCATCTTACAGGAACTTGTGAAAAGTTAGTGCCATTGACCCTTACCCTCCCGTGTGTTTGGAATCCACGGGAGGGCGAGCGTGAACCTTTTCCCCGCAAGGTCGGTGTTATTTACACACAGAGAGGGCACGTTTGCCTGGCCCTGACTCCTGGAGAGGATATTGATTATGGACTGGCGTTCTCGCTTTCAGTTGCCAGAGGGATGGTCCACCTTGTTCCTGCTCACCGGGATGCTGCTCTGTGTGACCTGGGCCATCAGCAGCGCGAGGTGGATCGGCGGGTTGAGCATCATCCAGTGGGTGACTGTCGGAGCCATCGTCTCGGGATTGCTGCTGGCTAAAAGCATCTTCCCCGGGGCGATAGCCCACACCTTCAGCGCCGTCTACGGCCTGGCCTGGATCACTTTCTTGGTGGGCACTCTTTTCTCGCCCCACCTGAGCTGGCGCGAAAAGATGCTGGAGCAGATCCTGCGCGTGAGTCTCTGGGGGCAGCAGATCATCAGTGGCCGGCAAAGCAATGATCCCCTGATCTTCATCCTCTTCATGTCTGGCCTGCTGTGGGTGATCAGCTACGTGGCCGTGTGGTGCACCTTCCGCACGCAGCGCACCTGGTGGGCCACCCTGCCCGCCGGCCTGACCCTGCTGGTCAACCTGTATTACAGCCCGCCTGAACTCAGCGGTTACCTGGTCGGATACCTGTTCTGTGCCCTGTTACTCATCGTGCGCACTTACCTCTATACGCAGGAGCGCGGCTGGCGGGAGAGGCGGGTGCATTACGATCCCTCCATCCACTTCGATTTCCTGCGCTACGGTCTTCTGATCTCCGTGCTGCTGCTCGTCACTGCCTGGTGGATTCCCAGCGCACCGGCGAGCGAGCAACTTGCTCTCATAATCTCGCGTTTCGACGAGTCCTGGAACAGAGTGCAGACGGGTTGGACGCGGTTATTCTCCTCCCTGGAGTATCAGGGGCGCGGCACCACAGCATCCTTTGGGACGCGGATGACGCTGGGTGGGCCAGTCAATTTGCGTGACGAGCCTATCTTCGAGGGACAAACCCCAGGCCGTTATTGGCTGGCCGTGGTCTTCGACGAATACACCGGCCAGGGGTGGATCAACAACGACCAGGACGTCGCTTACCTCAAACCATACGACACTTTCCCGCCCATCGCTACCTTTGAGTTGCGCCGCGAGGTGACCCAAACGGTGAGGATGCTCGTCTCCGGGAGTAACGTGCTTTTCGGCGCACCGCAGCCAATACGGGTCAGCATCCCGGCAAAAATGTATCTCACACTCGCCCCGCCACCCGTGCAGATGGCCGAAGGTCCCTCGAGAGTAGCTTACCCCTCCATGCTCTATAGCCGCCTGCCGTTGAAGCAGGGCGACACCTACCACGTGGTCTCGTCCCTCTCCGTCGCCGACGAACAGAGTTTACGCCGGGCCGGGGAGGAGTACCCGGCCTGGATCCGCGAGCGATACCTCCAACTCCCGCCTGATCTGCCGGACCGGGTGCGGGCATTGGCCGAGGAGACAGTCGCTGGCCGGGACAATGCTTACGATAAGGCATCGGCCATTGAAGCCTACCTGCGCACTATTCCCTACAACGAGTTAATCGAAGCTCCGCCGGAGGGTCAGGACGGAGTGGATTACTTCCTGTTCGGCGTCCGCGAGGGGTATTGCGATTACTACGCCTCGGCGATGGCCATCATGGCCCGCGCGGTGGGCATCCCGGCGCGGGTGGCCAATGGGTACACCCGGGGCGAATACGACTCGGACAGGAGGGCGTACCTGGTGCGCGAGCGGAACGCTCATGCCTGGGTGGAAGTCTACTTTCCGCGATACGGGTGGGTGGAATTCGAGCCCACTCCCTCCGAACCAGTAATCGTCCGCCCTCAGCCAAAAACCGTGAACAGTGAGACCCCGGTGCCGGACGACCTGAATCGCCTGGGCCGAATAGAAGAGGACGGTCGTTTGTTGGGGGGTGTGGAAGGGGAGCTACCGCTGCCGCCGTATGCCCCTCCCCGTAGAAGTGGGCGCTGGATGGAGAATATGCGCCGCTGGGGTGGGATAGTGGGCATAATCGGCGTGGCATTGGTGGGGTTGCTCGCATGGCTGCGGCGGTGGCGAGGGGGGCTGACGTTGAACGCCGTAGAGCGAGCCTACGAGCGCATGGTGGCCTACGCCTCCTGGCTGGGCTGTCCGTGGCAGCCGCATCAGACGCCCTACGAATACGCCGCCGCCCTGGGACAAGCCTTGCCAGCAGGACGTGAGCAGATACGCCTCATCACCGAACTCTACGTACTGGAGCGATTCGCCGGCCGGCCAGGGGATAGTGAGATGGCACGCCGGGCCTGGAGTGAGATACGGCCACTGTTTCTGCGTCGCATTCTCAGAAGGATGCTCCCGACGCATCGCTAAGGTGTGTCGGAACTATTCCCTCGGAATCGTGAAAGAGAAAGTGCTACCTTTCCCCATTTCGCTCTCCACCCAGACCTGCCCGCCCCACAGTTCCACCATCCCCTTGACGATGGACAGGCCAAGTCCCATACCCTCGTGGGCACGTGTGAGGGATTTCTCCACTTGATAAAAGCGGTCGAAGATTTTGTCGTGCAGGTGATGGGGAATGCCGGGGCCTGTGTCTTGCACGGAGATCTGCACCGCATCGCCCCTCTCCAGAGCTTGTACCCGGATCCGTCCCCCTGGCGGGGTGAACTTTATGGCATTGGAGAGAAGGTTGCTGAGCACGATGTACAACTTCTGGGGATCGGCACGGACTGGCTCCAAACCCGCGGGCACGTGGGTCTCGATGATCTGATCTTTGGCCCGTGCCAGGGAGGCCATGTCCAACACCGCCTCGTCTATCGCCTGCTGAACGGATAGCTCCTCCAGGTGGACACGAGCCTCGCCCGTCTCCAGTTGGCGCAAGTCGAGCATCTCCTTGATCAAATCCCGCAAGCGCATCGCGTTGCGGGTGATAATCTGCACCCGCTCGCGCAAGTCACCTTCCAATTCGCTTTCCAGAAGGTCGGCGTGCCCCATCAGAATGGCCAGTGGGGTACGCAGTTCGTGCGCAGCGATGTTGATGAACTCGCTCTTCATTTGGTCGAGTTGCCGGAGTTCCTGATAGGCCCGTTGCGTCTCCTCGAAGAGCCGCGCATTTTCAATAGCGATGGCGGCCTGCCCGCTGAGCACTGCGAGCAGTTCCGGATCGCCGCCGGTGAAAGCGTCGCCCTCTGTGTCCCTGCTCACCACCAGGATACCCACGGGGCGATCTTTTCTCACGGCCAGGGGGGTGACGATGAAAGAGTGTATGCCCAGTGCCGACATCAAATCGGCAAACGCCCCATCCTGGTCATCCCGTCCCTGGACGACCAACTGTCGCCCCGATTGCATCACCTGCCGGGCAAGTCGCCAACCCTGCTCACCTACCGCCCATAAGCTATCAAGCAGAAGAGGGCCAGAGGCAGCCCGCGTCAGCACCCGGTTGCAGCCCGCGTCGAGCAGGGCCAGGAGCGCATGATCCGCCCTCACCGCCTGGCGCGCCACCTCTGCCACCTGCTGGAGAAGCGGCTGCACGTCCACGGTGGACATGAACACTTTGTTGAGTTCAAACAGGGGCAGTAGCGCTTTTAGACGGACGTTCTCCCGCCGCAGGTGCTCCCGCTCCAGCGCATGGCTCACGGCGCGGATCAGTTCGTCCGGCGTGAACGGTTTGGCGACAAACTCGTAGAAGCCCAACTTGAGGGCCTCGATGACCATGTCCATCGTTCCATGGCCAGTGATCACTACACAAACGATGTCCGGGGCGAATTCCTGGACGGCCTGTGCTGCCTCCAAACCGCCCAGGCCGGGCATCAGGATGTCGGTCAGCAATATGTCGAATGGCTCCTGGCGGGCGACCTCCACTACCCGCAGGCCATTCTCGACACATCGCACCTGGTAGCCCTCCGCGCTCAACACGCGCGCGCACAAATCCCGAATGTCTTTCTCGTCATCAGCGATGAGGATCCGTTCCCTGGGCATAGCAATCACGCTTTCTGACTTCGAACCATGATCATGATACTGAGCGCGGTGAAAACAGTTCGTGGCCATCGATGTATCTGCCGGGCAACTGAACGTGCTATGTGCTGCGTGTTGCGCCAGAATCGCTCGCAGTAAAACGTAGCACGCAACACGGGGCAAGCAATCGGTCTCGCCCTATTTCTACAAACAGTTTGCTTCATAAATCCACCACAGCTTCTGGGGAGCATTATAGAATTGCCCCGCAAGATTTGCGCCGTCCGCGAGAATTTTGGGGACGCAGATTTTGGTAGTCTCCCGGTAACGTGTTGGTCGCTCAGACCCGCCCGGACGTGGAACGTCCGAGCTACGAGTTGCAAGGCCCTCCGGGCCTCTGAGCCCCCGAAGGGGGCTTCCCACCTCGTAGCCGGGCGGTTTAGCGCCCGGCGGGGTGGGCGAGGGGCACCAACACACAAGGGGGAGACTACCCAGCTTTTCGCAGATAAAAATGTACAAATCAGCGTTCATCAGCGTTCATCAGCGTCCCCTGGATTGGTTGCGGCAGGAGGCCGCGTTATGAAACACTCTGATAAAACTAATTGCGTTCGGTATATCCGGTCGGCGATGAGGCCAGAATCCCGCGATCCGTCCCGTCGCGCCTCACCTGAGATTACGATATGCTTCCTGCTCGATCCAGCGGTCAAGCAAGCTCTTCTTCACCCGCCACTGTCGCCCGACTTTGAAGGCGGGAATTTCTCCCTCGCGGGCCAGGCGGCGCACAGTGAGCTCGTGCAAGCTCAAATAGCGGGCCACCTCCTCGATGGTCATGATCTTGTCCATGTCGTCCAGCGGCTTGGGCAGGAAATCCTGCGCGCCCATAGCCATCGCCCGCTCGACTTCCTCCTTCACCGAATACCCGCTGATCATCACCACGATAGCATCGGGGAGTATCTCCTTTATGGCCTCCAGCGTTTGCACACCATCCATGCCAGGCAGTCGCACATCGAGGAAAATCAGGTTGTAAGCCGTCTTCTTGACCTTCTCCAGGGCCTCGTAACCGTCGTAAGCTATCTCTACCACCTGTGCTCCGCCCAGCAGCCGTTGAAACGTCTGACCGATCTCTGGCTCGTCGTCAACCACGAGTACCTTGAAATCCTTTTGCTTCATCGGCAACCTCCTGTGCGCATCCCCGTTTCAGCCGGGACTCCCCCCGCTTCGTTGTCGGAGCGTCCCACCCGACCTGAGAGCGGTTCCCCCCGAGACTATAAGGAGCCACCCCTGGCTTACTGAAAGCCGGTGTGGCTCCCCCCATATAGCCGAAGCGATTCCGTTGTCCGGCTTTACTAAATACATTATACACTACTAAACCGCGACTGTCAATAGCGAAACATCATAAAACATTATATGTTTACACATAATGGTCACGGTTTTCAAACAATGCCATACATAGGTTGTAGCTTATGACATAACCTTTGATAGGCACGTCGCGATGCCTCACTCGTGAGCAGGGAAGAACCTTTTAGTAGCAATCTTGTCCTTTTCTCCCTCCTCCTCTGGGAAACGAGTGAGGATGGTAGCCCATTCGGGCAACACCACTTTGTCGCCCGGCTCCAGCTCGGCAGGGGGCTTGGCGCTGGGCCTCCGTCGCCTGGGTGGAGCAGGGTAGATGGCAATGGCCGACCCTGGTTCCGTGTAACGCCGGTCCACGAGCGCCATCCCCATCTGCGTAGCGCCGATTAGCGTGCAACTCGTCACCCGGCCAATGTATTGCCCCCGGCGATTGACCACGGTCTCCCCACCACGCAGCGCCCGCGCACCGGTCTCGTTCAGGCGGAAGCGGATAACTTCGCGCGACCGCTGAGCTGCAGCCTCGATCATTGCCCGCCGTCCGACGAAGAATGGCTTGTGAAACTTAACGTAGCCGGGAAAGCCGGCCTCCAGCGGGTTGATGTCGTATGGGCCGGCCAGCTCGTGTCCGTAGAGGGGCAATCCGGCCTCGATGCGAGTGGAATCGCGGGCAGCCAGGCCGGCGGGCTTGATCCCGAAGGGAGCCCCATGTACCATCAGCAGGTCCCACAGCCTGGTGGCCTCATCAGGATGCACCAGGATTTCGTAACCGATATCCTCGCCAGTGTAGCCGGTGCGGGCGATGATCAGGTTCATGCCGGCCAGATCCATCTCGATCAAATCGGTGCGACGCACGCGGGCCAGGGCGTCGCGCTGGCGCGGATCGCTGGTCAGACATTGCAAGATGGACAGCGCGGCCGGCCCTTGTAAGGCGATATCCACCCGCTGATCGGCCCCTGCCGCCGGGTCCTTGAGATTGCGCAGTACCGCCTTACCTTCCACGCTGCGTGCTGGCACGTCGGGGTCGATCACTACGCCACCGCTGTTCACCGCATTCAGCCAGGCCCAGTCCTTCTCGGCGTTGGCCGCGTTCACCACCAGGACGTACAGGTCAGCGCGGCGGCGATAGACGATGAGGTCATCAATGACTTTACCCTCCGGGGTGAGCAGGTAAGTGTACTGCGACTGGCCATCCTCCAGCCAGCGCACGTAGTTGGTGGTCACCGCGTCCAGGAAGTGAGTCGCGTACTCCCCGCTGACCTCCAACACGCCCATGTGCGCCACGTCGAACAGGCCGGCTGCCTGGCGCACGGCCTGGTGCTCCTCGCTTACACTGGTGTACCACACCGGCATTTCCCAGCCGGCGAAGGGGATGATCTTAGCGCCCAGTTCGCGGTGCTTGTCGTATAGAGGTGTGTGCCGGGGCGGACCCTCGGGCTCTTCCCATTCCCAGCGCGCCTTATCGGTCGCCAGGGTGACTTCCTTCAGAATCGAGTCCTGACCCACGAAATAGGGGGTGGTCAGGTCGAACCAGGCGGCGAAGCCGTTGCGATAAAGCTCCAATCCGGTGGGGCGGACGTCGCCGTCGTAATCGGGCAGGCCAACTTCGCGGCGCAGGGCATGGCGCGTGTCCGGCGATGTCGCTTCCACGGCCCCGGCATCGGCTATCAGCCGCCAGATAACGCTTGCCTGACCAGCGGGCACGATGAACTCGAAATGGGGAGCGCCGGCCTGGTAACCCAGGCGGGCCACCGTCACTTCTGCCCCCTCGATATCCCCCTGCCAGACGGCGCGAGGAGTTAGCGGGGGCAACTGGGGGATGGCTTTGCGCAGGATGGTCTCGGCCTGGGGGCCATACACGGCAAAGGCCACCTGCCGCTCGTACTCCTCTACGTCCTCGTCCAGGTCCTCCACCATGGCCGGCCCCTCCACCTTGCGGAATACGTCGTCGTTGTCGAACAGGACATAGCCGTCGGAGAGGGCACGGAACCAGGCTTTGATCCGCTCGCTGTTGGCCGGGTTGGTGAGAACTAGATAGTTATCGCGGCCCCGTTCATCCGGTTGCCGGCGGATGATGGCCACGTCGTCTAGGAGTGCGCCCTCGCGGTCCAATATAAAGGTGCGCAGGGCATGGCCGGGACGCAGGGCAGCCACATCGGCGGTGCTCACTTGCTGAAGGAAAGGCTCCGCCCGCCATCCGCTCACCCGCAGCAGACCCAGGTCGCTATCATCCAGCAGAGCGGCTGTGGTGTGTGCAGCTTCTACGCCGCCCTCTGGATTGGCCATAGCCGGCACCAGCACCGGGGTTTTGACCGGCGCTTCTGTGCTCAGGAAACAGTAATGGGGATAGCCGCTGCCACGGGCCGGAGTCTCTGCGCTGGCCTTTTCCGCCAGCGCCTGCACCCCACACTTGACTTCCTCCAGGATGTCCAGGTCAATTTTCCCGCGCGGGAGCTCACCCGCCAGCCCTTGATAGCTAAAGGGATGAATGTTGGTCACGATGCGGTGAATCAGCCCGGCCAGGGTGTCCATGTCCTGCTCATCCAGGCCGCGCTGGGTGATCCACGGGGTGCCCATGCGGATACCGGTGCCCAGAGCAGTGATCTCGTCCCAGGGGATGGTGTTCCTGTTGACCACGATTCCGCACAGATCCAGGATGCGCGCTGTCGGTTCGCCGTATAGCAGGAAGCCGGTGGGGGTATCCACACCTTTCAGATCCAGGAGGACCAGATGGGTATCCGTCCCGCCGTAGGCCAGACGCATTCCCCGTTTGAGCAGGGCATCGGCCAGGGCGCGGGCGTTGACCACAATCTGCCGCTGTAAATCGCGGAAACACTCCATTCGGGCGATCTGGAAAGCGACGGCCATGGCCGCGAATTTATTGGGGTGCGGGCCACCCTGCAGGCCAGGGAATACCGCCATGTCAATTAGATTGGCGATGTCCTCGTCGGTGGTCATAATCACCGCCCCGCGCGGGCCACAGATGGTCTTGTGCGTGGTGAAAGTGGTCACGTCAGCGATGCCCACCGGATTGGGGTACACGCCAGCGACGGCCATTCCGGCTGTGTGGGCGATGTCCGCCATCAGGTAGGCCCCCACCGCGTCGGCGATCTCGCGGAATGCCCGCCAGTCGGGAGCCCAGGAATACGACGTATACCCGGCGATGATGATTTTGGGGCGGTGCTCTTTAGCCAGATCCATGATCTGGTCGTAATCCAGCCGCTCGGTAGCCCTGCTCACCCCGTAGGAGACCACTTTGTAACGCCGGCCGGAGACGTTGAACTCACTGCCGTGGGTCAGGTGACCGCCCTGGAAGAGGTCCAGGCCCATCAGGGTATCCCCCGGCTCCAGCAGAGCGTCGTACACGGCCAGGTTGGCGGCAGCACCGGAAAGGGGCTGCACGTTGACGTAGATATTCTCGGCGCTCACCCGTTCGTTGGCGAAGCAGGCCGCACACCGTCGCTGGGCCAGAGTCTCCACGAAGTGCACGTAGTCCACGCCTTTGTAGAAACGGCGATCAGCGTAGCGGCGGTAGTAGGCGAGTTGATGGCTCAGGTCCAGGAGGAGCCTTTCGTCGTCGCGGGTCATGCGCAGTGGGGGGTACCCTTCGGCGTAAACATTGTTGAACACCGAACCGAGAGCCTGACGGACGGCGGCAGGAGCGTAGCTTTCTGAGGGGATGAGAATCAATCGGCGGGCCTGGCGCTCCTCTTCGAGCTTAATGATCTGGTCAATGTCGGGGTCAATCGTGCTTAAATCGGCACCAAAGCAGGTGTTGGCATATTGTGCACTCTTCATTATCAGCACTCCTTCGTCACTGATGCGATTGATTTGTAATAAGGGGATATTCATTATACCGCTCGCCGGATAAAAAGTCAAAGACCTGGCAGGAAAATTTGACTAGAACAGACGTTCGTGGTATAATTTGGACAAGTGTTCGCTTCAGATACTGCATTCCGCCGAACGATGCAGGAAATTAAGGAGGGCGATCATGGACCTATCGGAACGCCAGCAGCGCATGCTGCAATTCATCCGCCAGTTCATGCGCGAGAACCGTTACCCGCCAACCATCCGCGAGATTGGTCAGGCTGTCGGCATTTCCTCCACCTCCGTCGTGAATTACAACCTCAACATCCTGGAACAGAAAGGGCTGATTGACCGTGATCGGGCGATCTCCCGTGGGATCAAGCTGGCAGAGAACCTGGTCGAGCAAGTCGTCTCAATCCCCTTGCTGGGGCGCATCGCCGCCGGTAGCCCGCTACCCATCCCCGATAGTAGCAGCGACTTCGGCATCTTCGGCGACGAGACCATCGAGCTGACGCGGGGGATTATCAAGGACACCGACGGCATCTACGCTCTGCAGGTGAAGGGCAACTCGATGATTGACGCCCTGATCCACGACGGAGACATCGTGGTCATGAAACACCAACAGCACGCCGAAAACGGCGACCTGGTGGCGGTGTGGCTGCGCGACGAAAAAGAGACCACCCTCAAGCGATTTTACCTGGAGGGTGATCGGGTTCGCCTCCAGCCGGCCAACCCGACGATGGAGCCGTTGTACTTTCCCGCCAACAACGTGGAAATTCAGGGCAAGGTGGTGTGCGTGATCCGCCAGCTCAACTGATAAGCAGCCCTGGTTACTACTCAGGCCAGCGGTTGAAACCGCGCCTGAGGAGCTAAAGCTGCCTGTCCACCTGCGTGGACAGGCGCGTCCACGCAGGTGGACGCTCGGCTGCAAGCCCTCTAGAGGCGATTTCAATCGC
>JAGGZG010000199.1 GCA_021162125.1 Anaerolineae bacterium | reverse complement strand
GTGCTAACTACAAGGGCTCTATTTTATTGGCGGTTTGTCCGGCTTTTCTGTCCAGCTTTTCCAGACATTTTCAAAGACAACATACTCTTCCCCGGAATAAAAAAGAGCCTGGTTAAGCAAACCAGGCTCTTTTGATACGCTATAACAGGCGCCCTTGCGCTGGTGGCACATGCACTTTCCGGCGATGTGGTTGCCGCTGCACACCCACGGTTTGCGCCATTTCCTCCCAGGTGACCTGATGAGGAGTGGCAGCGGCAGGTATCAAGCGCGGGCTGATTGCCGTGGGGCAACCTACAGCACTGTGAGTGACCTCCCCCTCCTCAGCGAAGAGTGTCTTGAGGTCGGGCAGCTTGGCCCCCCGCAGCACCTCGCGGGCCAGCTCGGTCAAGAAGTCACCACTGTCCTCGGGGACGATGGCACCGCCAACTTCATCTCCATACAAGAGTTGAGCGGCCTTCATCTTGCGGCCCATGAGAGCCAGGGCCTGCTCCTCCATCGTGCCCCTGTAAACAGCGTAGACCACCTTGACTGGCCTGGTCTGGCCGAGCCGCCACACACGACGCATGGCCTGCCACAGGGTGTAGAGCGAATACTCGATCTCGTAGAACACCACCGTGGCGAAATCCACCAGGTCGAGGCCGGTCTCAACCAGGCGCGGGTTGGTGATCAGCACATCTATGCTGTGGCTGCGTTTCTTGATCCACGCTTCCCGCTTGCGAGTGCCGATCCCGCTGTGCAGCACGGCCACCCGCAACCCGGCAGTTTCCAGGGCCGCTTTGAGGCGGGGCTGGATGTCCCTGGTAGCCGTCTGCCGCACGTAGACCAGGACCTTGCGGCCCCTGGCTTTCTCCGTGCAACAAACGTGGGCCAGCCATGCCTCTTTCGGAAGCCACTCTCCATTCCCAACGACGGCGGGCAGGTCGAGCAGGGGGACCTTGCGGACGGTCTCGCCATCCTCTTCGTCCACCACGTCCACCATCACCGTTTCGTCGCGGAAAGCAGAGTTGGAGCGGGCCAGCGACCATTGCAACCAGGTGCTCAGGTACCGTTTGTCCTGGATGGCCATCTTCTTCAGCATCCTGTCCATTGAGCCGTACTGCGCACCCTGCTCCGAGGTCATCTCCAGGACCACCACTTCCTCGGAGTAAGGCGGCAGGCTTACTCCCAGGTCCTTGAGGGTAAGGAACAAGGTATTGCCCAGCAAGCGGCTGACGATGGCCGGGCTGATGCCCGGTAACTCCTTGGCCTGGTTGCGATAGCGACGGTGGCCAGTGTACACGCCATCCTCGTCGTCCTCGTCCTTGTGCCGCTCGATGGTCTCCAGGACGCCGTAGAGGGATGCCCACCGTTTCTCCTCGTGGAAGCCGAAGTCGTGGCGGACACCGGAGTTGAGCCGGTGAAGTAGCCAGAAGATGCTGGTGGACTTGCCCCCGAAGAAGGTGCCGGTCAGGGCCAGGGTCCACTTCGCTGCCCCCACGAGTTGAGCAAAGGCCACACCCCGATCGGAAGCCTTGGCCTTGAACTTATGCACCTCGTCGGCCACCAGCATTTTGAAACGGCCCCTGGCGTGCTCCTTGATGTACTCAGCAATGCTGAACCGCCGCTTGCCGGTGTACTCGAAGAGTGGAGCCCTGCACTTGCGGGTGCCCCACACTGGATGGCCATCGTCATCCCTCTTCCGGCGGCCATCCTCGTCCAGCTCCCAGCCCTCGACCTCACCGCTGCAGAACCGGCGCTTTTTCTCGAAGTAGGCCGGATCGGTGACGGGGACCATCAGCCCGTCTTTCTTTTCGTGCTGCACCGCCCCACACTCAGGGCAGGTGTAGACGATCTGGTCACCGACTTTCCTGGAGATCACGACCGGCCGCCAGCCGGGGCCGAACTTGGCACTGGTCGAGGCTACAACGGCGATAGCTTTGTGCCCCAGCTTCCCGGCGTCGTAGTCGTCCAGGAAGCGGCGCACGTCGTTCACGTCGCCCTCGTCGTCGCCATTGCGCCCGATGCGATGCAGCTCGCGGGCGTGGACGCCGGGGATAACTTCCTGCACCTCGCGAATCCACTTGGGCACCAGGTGAGGCGGGCAGATGACGATGGCCGGGTAAGCGTCCAAGAGATCAATGACGGCCGCGGCCACAGTGGTCTTCCCTAAACCCATCTCACCCTGGAGGCTGGCCGTCCTGTGCTTCCGGATGGCCCGGGCCAGGGCGATGGCCGCGTGCTTCTGCGTTGGGAGTAACCCCGGCTCGGCCTGGCCGGGCAGGGGCTTACGCTGCTTACCCAGCCGGTCCACCACGGCCAGTTCCTGGCTCAGCGGCACCAGCTCGTAGCGAGGCCGATAGGCGTTCAAGATGTGGGCCGCGATCTTGTCGCCGTGAGCTTTCATGAACTCTGTCAGCTCATCCACATCGCTGATGACCTGCACGGCTTTAGCTTTCAGCACGCCCACGGTGGTGACGAAGCGGTCCTTGTAACGGACAACGGTTTCGCCCTTGTCTTCATCCCGCTCCTCGATCTTTTCCACCACCTTGGTCACCCGCCCCTTGACCAGCATGGGACGGCCTTCCTCGTCGGTGAGGCGGAGGGTGCCCATCATGCCCGAGGCCATGAGCATGGCCACGTGGCCTTTCTTCAGGGGCATGGCCGGGTTCATCTCCACCATCCCATCGCCGGGCTGTACCAGGTCGGTCCAGTCCTGGGTGGTATGAACACCGTTCTGGCGGGCAGCTTCTACCATCTCCTCCGGCAGCCAGTCCAGCCGTTGGAACCTGATGGGGCGGTTGTTTGCCCCCTTCTCCGGCGCCGGCAGGACCGGGTAACGGGGAGCACCAGTACCGGGCATCGCCAAAGGAGCCAGGTCCTGGGCGGCCAGGCGGCGAACGGACTGGATAGCCTCGTTGGTAGGAGTCCGATACTGCTTCCGCTGAGCAAAGACCACCACCTGCTTGAACCGCTCGTACTCTCCATCGGGGAAGCGGAACACCAGCAGGCTCTCGTAGTGCCCGGCCAGCATCCTGGCCAAAGAAAAACGGGGCAACCGGAAAGACGCCTCCACTTTCAAGGAGGTTCTGTCTCTCCGGTTGCCCCGCAACCGGAAACACGCTTTTGCGGCGTGGGTATCTGCATAGTGCTGTTTCTGGCTTGCACTATTATGATACCACGTGTACGCCAAATTTGTCAAGGGGTGTATAATAAAAAGTGTTCCGCAAAACGCGGAACACCCCAAACTGGGGAGGACAAGTGGACGACTTGGCAGACTTCATCGCACAACAGATGGCAGAGCGGGGTTTGAGCCTGCGGGCACTGGCAATGTATTCCGGCATTGGTGTCAGTACTCTGTCGACCATTGTCCGACGAAAAAGGCAGGCTTCCCCTGCCACCTGCCAGAAACTGGCAGACTACTTCGGAGTTGACGAGGACTACCTGCTGAGGTTGAATGAACGTCGCACTCTGAACGAGGTGCTACGCCGGGCTTTCCCCGACAGTTCCGAGGCGAAGATTGACTACCTGGTGCGTGCGTTGCAGCAGGCGGAGCGCGAGTGGAATGATCAGCAGGACTAGACAAAAACTGAGCAAACCTAGACAGAACTAAACAAAAGTGTTCTGTTGTGCGTCATTGGACGGTCGTGGTGCGGATTTGCGTAAGAGTCGCTCAGCGCAATTCCATTTGCCGCCTCGCTCATTCCGTGGTATACTTTACATAGACCAGGGGGTGGGTTGTAGATCACTGGCCAACGATTGAAGGGACGCAATTGAATTGCGCCCTTACCACAGCCAGGAGCGTCCAGGTGTTGTCTGTACACACCCCGCAGGAAGTGGAAGGACACAAACAACGCCAATCATGAGCGTCCCGCTCGATGGGTTGGCGTTTGTTACATAAAAAGCCCCGTGGCTGTCGACATCAGCCGGCGGGGCAGGTCGGCGCGGGTGGGCGCGCCTTTCGAGGGTATTGTACCATAAAGGCCCATCCCGCGCAAGGATGGGCTTTCTCTTTGCGAAGAGCTGAACAACACGAGCGAGGAATCAACATGCAGCTTCGAGAAGGGCAACGGATCATCGCTCCATTTCTGGCCGAAATCGCCGAGGTGAAAAGGTTTGAACCCAAGCCTGGCTATTACTTGCTCGAAGTCGTCCTGCAGGATGGGCATCACACCTACAAGCCGCTGCGCATCACTGAGGATCAACTGGCTGCCATTCAGATCCTCGAGCATGATCGAGTCACTCTCTCCGACAATGCTGAGGATTTTTTCTTCCTCATCGAGGCCACCCGCATCCGTCTGGCCTATCAATTCGACCCTCACCTCGCCGTCAGTGTCTCCCAGGTAGACCCCCTGCCTCACCAGATCGAAGCCGTCTACCATTATGTGCTCCCATCGCCCAAGATCCGCTTCCTCATCGCCGACGACCCCGGCGCGGGCAAAACCATCATGGCCGGCCTCATCTTCAAGGAGTTGCAGTATCGCCGCCTGGCCCATCGCGTGCTCATTGTTGCGCCCGGTCATCTCAAATACCAGTGGCAGCGCGAGATGAAGGAGCGTTTCCAGACTTCGTTCGTCATCGTGGATCGCGCCCGCTTTCATTCGTCCTGGGGGGAGAACGTTTGGGAAGAGACCGACCGCTGCATCACGTCCATTGACTTTGTGAAACAGGACGACGTCCGTTCTACCCTGGCCAGCACCACCTGGGATTTAGTGATCGTGGACGAGGCGCATAAGATGAGCGCCTACGCCTACGAAAGCAAAGCCGGCGTCAAGGTTGACAAGACCAAGCGCTACCAGGTCGGCGAAGTGCTTTCGCGCTGCGCCAACCATCTGCTCTTTCTGACCGCTACACCCCATCGGGGCGATGAGGAGAACTTTCGCCTGTTCCTTGACCTGCTGCGCCCCGGCTTCTTTGCCCAGACGGAACTGCTCAGAGAGTCGGTCGAAAGCCAGGACAACCCTATCTTTGTGCGGCGGCTCAAAGAGGATATGCGCCGCTTCGACGGCCGCAAGATCTTTCCACCGCGTCACGTCCAGTCCGTCAAGTTTCCCCTCACCCCGGCGGAACTCGAGCTCTACAACGGCGTCACCCGCTACGTGCAGGATTACTACGACAAAGCCCGTGAGAACCGCAGCATCAGCTTTGCCATGATGATCTTGCAACGCCGCCTGACCTCCAGCAGCCACGCCATCTATCGCTCCCTCAAACGGCGGCGGGACCGGCTGGAGGAGCTCCTGGCGATCCCGGACAAGATCCGCGAGGAGGGCGAAGACTACCTCAAAGCGCGCCGCATCAGCGAGGAGGAACTGGAGGACATGGCCGAGGATGAGCGCGCCCGCATCGAGGAGCGATTGGAGCACTTAACTATCGCCCGCAATATTGACGACGTGAAGGCCGAGATCGCGGTCGTGGACCGTCTCATTGAACAGGCCGAGCGGGTGAGGGCGCAAGAGATCGAAAGCAAGCTGGTTCACCTGCGCGACCAGGTGCTGGCCAACCTCTCGGCTGATCGCTCAAGGCAGGGCCTGGGCGACCGCAAGCTGCTCATCTTTACCGAGTTCCGCGATACGCTCGACTACCTGGTGGGCAAATTGCGCGGCTGGGGTTACAGCGTCAGCACCATCCACGGCAGCATGAACATGGACGCTCGCATTGCCGCTGAGCACGAGTTCAAGCATGAGACCCAGATCATGGTCGCTACCGAGGCCGCTGGTGAGGGTATCAACCTGCAGTTCTGCTCGTTGATGGTCAACTACGATATCCCCTGGAACCCCAATCGCCTGGAGCAGCGCATGGGACGCATCCACCGCTACGGCCAGGACCGGGAGGTCTTTGTCTGGAACATGATCAGCAAGGACACCCGTGAGGGGCAGATCCTCGACCGCTTGTTTGAGAAGCTGGGTCGCATGCGTGACGCGCTGGGTTCCGATCTAGTGTTCGACATCATCGGGGACATCATTCCCGGCACGCGCCTGGATGAACTCCTCAAGGACGCCATCTTCAACCAGCGGCGCATGGAAGAGATAGAGGACCAGATCGAGGTTGTAGACGAGACCAGTGTTCGCCAGACGTTGGAACGGGTGTTTCTGACCAGTCTGGCCACCCGGCACATTGATTACACCGGGCTATTGCAGGAGACTTTGCAGGCCGAGGAGAACCGGCTGGTGCCCGAGTACGTGGAAGACTATTTCCTGCGCGCTTTCCGTCGCCTGGGCGGGACGATCGAACGGCGCGAGCTGGGTTATACCATTTCTTCGGTGCCCTACGAGCTGCGCCGCTGGAACGAGGACTATGGCTTCAAAACAACCTACGGCAAAGTGCAGCGGGAGTACAGGCGGGTGACGTTTGATAAAAGGGTAGCCCAACAGCACAGTGACTTTGAGTTCGTCGCCCCGGGCCATCCGTTGCTGGAGGCGGTCAACGAGACCATCTTACGCGATCTTACTCGCAGCAGCGAGGGCTACGCGGCCTTTGGCGACCCGGAGGGGGTGCGCCAGGGTGTGTTCTGGTTCGTCGAGGGGGAAGTGACGGATGGCAGCGGGCAACCAGCCGGGCGGCGTGTCTTTTGTCTCTACCAGGACGCGCGGACGGGCGAGATCCAGCGTGTCAACCCAGCCATCCTGTGGGACCACGAACCGCTGACCGCGCCCGATGTCCCGCCAGAAGTGGAGGCACTGCTGGCCCAACGCGATGCTATAGAGGATCACATTATCACCGACGTCTTACTCCCCTTCCGCGACGAGATCGCCCGGCGGCGCGAGCGGGAGGCCCGCATCAAGGAAAAGTACGGCCTGCGCTCGTTGGACTATTTGATTCAGGAGTCCAACCAGAAGTTGCTGGACTATCAACTGCGCCAGGCAGCAGGCGAGCAGATGGAGATGCCCATCCTCAACGAGCGGCGCAACCTGGAACAGCTGGAGCAGCGCCGCCGTGACCTGGAGCGCGAGATCCGCCTGGAACGCAACCTGACGGTGAGCGAGCCACGCATCATCGGGGCGGCGGCGGTGTTACCGCATGTCAGAGGTGACCGGCACTTTGAAAGTGCCGGTCACCTGGAGATGGCTTACGAGCCATCCACGCCGCAGCCGGTAGCTGTCAATGAGAAACGGGCTGTCTATGAGATGGGGGCCGGTATGCACCGCGACGACGAGATCGAGGCCGTGGGAATGCAGGTGGCCATGGCTTACGAGCGCGAGCACGGCTGGCGGCCGGAGGACGTCTCCGGTGAGAACCACGGCTTCGACGTGCGCTCCAGCAGGTACGACGACGACGGAACCTTCTCAGATATTCGTTACATCGAGGTCAAGGCCCGCGCTCAGTCGGGGGCGATTCGCCTCTCGGCCAACGAGTGGAAGAAAGCGCGGCACTTCGGTGACAAGTTCTGGCTGTACATCGTCACCCAGGCCGCCAGCGACGCGCCGCAGCTGCAGCGCATTCAAAACCCAGCGGCGCACTTTCAATTGGACGAGGACATTTTCGCCACGGGCTTCATCATTCCAGAGGAAAAGTGGCGGGAGAGAACAGAGGTACGATAGAGGATGAACAAGAGAACCTACCGCTTTGATCCAGTAGATCTGCAACAGATGCGCCTGCTGGGCACACTTGCCCCAGGGAAGCGTGTACGGATCATGCTTAACGCCCGGGAGCTGGCAGTGGGACTGATCCGTGGCCGACTGCGCCGCCGATACCCGCACCTGTCCCCCCACGCGCTCAATTTGAAAGTCTTAGAGGAGGTGGCCCGTGCCGGACGAACGCGCCCCGGACCTTAGCCTTTTCGTGGATATTCTGCGTACACTGGAAACCATTGGCGCACCGTATATGATCATCGGGGCCTTTGCCGGTACGATTTACGGCATCACCCGCGTGACCTACGACATAGACATCGTGGTGGACTTGAGCGAGAGGCACATCCAGGCCCTGGCCGCAGCGTATCCGCCCCCACGCTACTATGCCGATCCGCTGCAGATGCGCGACTCCATCCGCCTGGGCATCATGTTCAACATCATAGACACCAGCCGGGGGGAAAAAGCGGACTTGGTGCCCCTGACGATGGCGTCCCGCTACCGAGAGGCGTTTCAACGCCGGGTGCGGCAGATGGTGGACATCCCAGGGGCAGAACCCTTTGAGGTTTGGTGTGCCCGTCCCGAGGACGTCATCGTCGGCAAATTGATGGCCTGGGCCGAGGGGCGGTCGCGCAAACACGAAACGGACATCTACGAGATGATGGTCTTTCACTACCTGGGCGTTGACCCAGCGCTGAGTGCTGCTTTTGATGAAGCTTACGTGGACGTCCGAGCTGAGGACTTGGGTGTGGAGACTAAAGAGTTGTGGGAAGCCATCAAGGACGCTGCCCGACAGGAAGCAAACCGAACCGATGACCGAAATCTCTGAAAAGTTGGCCCGTGCGCAGCTTTGGACAAACCCACTTGGGACACATTTTAGGTAGGAGAGAGGTAAACATGAGCAAGAAACGACGCAAAAAGCGTAGCCGATCCCGCAAACCGGCGAAGTCCCGCCGCCCAAGGGTCGGTATCCAGTTGGTGACACCTGAAGGCGATGCGCTCGTCTTCATGAATGCGCATTACCGGCACACTGCCCCGGAAGAGATTCGCCAGATTCTGAAGCAGGCCGGTGACTTTGGCATTGACGACGACCTAGAACCGGAACCGGACGGCTCATTGCATTTTCCATGGTTTGAAACTCACCCGGTGGCCCGCAGCACGCCCCTCGGCCAGCGCGTCCTGGCACACCTGACGTTGACACCGACGACGCTTGAAGTGGAAGGAATGTCGCAGCAACGCCTGGACGACTGTTGCCAACGACTGGAGCAACTTCTGGGAGATCGCATTCATCTGGTTGAAACCAAGGCGAAGAGCGTAGACCAGGCGCTCCGTGAAAGCAAGCCGCGCGCCAAGCCCAGAGAACCGGTCATACCGCCGCCGGAAGTCATCGCCGAGCTCGAGGAGAAAATGTTGCGCCAGTGGATTGACGAGTCAATCCCGGCCCTGGGCGGGCTGACGCCACGCGAGGCCGTCAAAACACCCGAAGGCCGCCAGCAGGTCCTGGAATTGATAGACCACGCCACGCGTATGCAAAAGAGGATGACGAAAGCGCCGGGGATATTTGCCCCTGACTATCGCAAAGTCAAGAAAATGCTGGGATTGGAGTGACGCTATGGAAGAATATGTCATCGGAGGTGAACTTACAAGCCCGTTGGTAGATGACGCGGTCGAGTCACTACGCCGACGGCTGGGCAGTCCGGACCCGCGCCAAATCGCCGCCTGGCGGGTGATGAGCCCCGCCCGTCGCTTGGAGCTGGCGTTCCAGGCGTACCAGTTTGCCCTGGATACCGTGCGCCTGACCGAGCGACAGCGCCATCCCGATTTGTCACCCGAGGAATTGGCCTGGCGCGTCACGCGGCGCATGCAGGGGAACCCCAAGCTAGGTAGGTGAGACCAAATGGAACCAGTGAGAGACTACGAACTGAAGGCCTTCTTCACCTACGTGATTGAGGTCCTGGAACAACTGGAAATCCCGTACATGGTGGTGGGGGGCTTTGCGGCCATTTTCTACGGCGAGCCCCGGCTCACCATAGATGTGGACATTGTGGTGGATATGAAGTGGAATCACATCGGTCCGTTCGTGGCCGCTTTCCCCATTCCTGATTACTATGTCAGCGAGGAAGGCATCCGCGATTCCCTGCAACGGCGCTATCCATTCAACGTCATCCAGCCGACGACGGGGGCCAAGGTGGACTTGGTGCCGCTGCCCCGCGATCCCTTCACTCGGGCAGCATTCCAACGCCGCCAACGGATGGAATACGACGAGGCTGGTCATTCGGCGACGTTCATCACCGCGGAAGACATCATCGTGGCCAAGCTGATCGCCTATCGGGAGACGGAATCGGACAAACACCTGCGGGATGCGCGAGGCGTTCTGATGATGCAGTGGGGGGTGCTAGATCTGGAAGTGGTACGTCGCAGCGCCCGCGCTGGCGGGGTGCTCGGACAGTTCGAGGAACTGTTGGAGGCAGCGAGGCGAGAGATCGAGGAGTAAATGTGTTCAAGGCCCGCGCACGGTCGGAGGCGATCCGCCTCTCGGCCAACG